>NZ_NIQC01000025.1 GCF_002216005.1 Natranaerobius trueperi | reverse complement strand
ATGATAAATCGAGGGAGAAGTCCCTTATCTAAGGTAACTCCCTCGATTTATTAAGCATTTTATACTGTAATTAAGTTATTCTTATATGTCAGTATCGGAATGTTTACACCAATTACTTGACAGACTCGTAATAATAGCACTGGGATTGTAGTAATCAGTAATTTCATAGTTTTTGTACTGATCATGGCCGCCATTAGTAGTTATGTAATCAACTTTATCTATATGACCCTGATTTAGATTGCTTGGCAGTTGTCTAAAGAAATTGTAGATTCCTTCATGATAGAAGCACCTACAAGATCATGTTATATAATAGAGAGTTATTTGATTAATAAATAAAAACCATGGGATATTTACCCATGGTTTTAGCTATGAACTATAGTCTAACTGTTTCTACCCAAGTCAAAAGCTTTCAAGTTAGCCTCTAAAGTTTTTGGAGGTACTCGTTTTTGAATGATTTCTTTCCAGTGTTCTTCAGGTATATCAAGATATTTAGATAATGCCCCTACAAGGATTACATTTACAGTCTTAATATTCCCGGCTTCTTTTGCCACATTTAGTGCATTCAAGGCAGTTACCTTATCTGTAACTTCTTTTAAATTTCCTATGGCATTTGGTGGGTAGCTACCATGGCCTGTTGCAACTGGCATAGGTACAATTTGTTGTTCGTTAACTATTATTCTTGTGTTACTGTGAATATAGTCTAACCATCTTAAAGTTTCCATCTGTTCAAAGGAGAGGAGAAAATCTGCTTCTCCTTCTGTTATTAGTGGAGAATAAACTTGTTCTGCGAACCTGACGTTTGTAACTACACTGCCACCTCTTTGGGCCATTCCATGAACTTCAGATTTTTTTACATCATAACCTTTTAGTAGTAGTGCTTCACAGATTAATTCACTTGCTAGTAACACACCTTGACCACCTACACCAACGATCATAAT
This sequence comes from Natranaerobius trueperi, assembly GCF_002216005.1. Classification (NCBI taxonomy): domain Bacteria; kingdom Bacillati; phylum Bacillota; class Clostridia; order Natranaerobiales; family Natranaerobiaceae; genus Natranaerobius; species Natranaerobius trueperi. The sequence continues at coordinate 39,015 of NZ_NIQC01000025.1, read as the reverse complement.
ATTATTTGTATTATTCATTTAAGTCACCTGCCTTTACAATAGCATCAAACTTACAGACCTGTTGACATACTCCACAACCGGTGCAAAAAGTCGGATCTATTTTGGCCTTATTATCTTCACCTTTATAGATAGCTGAACAACCAACTTTATAACACATGCCACAAGCTTTACACTTGTCACTATCTACTTGTAATTTTTCCCATGTGTTATCTCGATCAACTAATACGCAAGGATTTTTAGTAATTATTATCGATGGTTCATCCTTTGAAAGTTCTTCTTTAACCACTTGTTCTATTTCATTGAGATTATAGGCATCTACTGTTCGTACATTGTTAACACCAATAGCTTTACTTATCTCTTTAATATCTATGGGTTGGGTATTTTCTCCCATAAGGGTTTTTCCAGTGCCCGGGTTATCTTGATGTCCCGTCATACCTGTTGTCCTGTTATCTAAGACCATGATAGTAGAAGCTCCTTGATTGTAGACAATATCAATAAGGCCTGAAATACCAGTGTGAATAAATGTAGAATCACCTATAACGCCAATAAGTTTATTCTTTCCTTCTCCTTTTAGTGCAAGTTCAGCACCAAAAGTCATACTCACACTTGCTCCCATACACACAGTTGTATCTATAGCTGATAATGGTGGAACTACTCCTAGGGTATAACAACCAATATCACCCATAACATCAAGGTTAAGTTTGTTTAGAGTATAAAAAACACCTCTATGTGGACAACCTGGACATAAAGCAGGGGGACGTGGTGGTAGGTCAACTTCAGAATAAGAAACTTGTTCTGGTTTTTCACCCACTAGGTTTTCTTTTAATATCTTTTGGTTTAATTCATATATTATAGGAAGTTTTTCCTTGCCGATAATTTCTATACCCATAGCTTTAATCTGTTCTTCTAGGAAAGGGTCTAATTCTTCAACAACATAGAGTTTATCTACTTTAGCACTAAATTCTTCAATCTTTTTCTTAGGTATTGGATAAGAAAAGCCAAGCTTTAAAATTGAGGCATGGGGTAGTGCTTCTTTTACGTACTGATAAGAAATACCACCAGTGATGATACCTATGTTACTATCTTTCCATTCAATTTTATTTAGCTCTGTCTGATTAGAAAACTCCTCTAGCTGTTTCATCCTGTCTTCTACAACTACATGTCGCTTTCTAGCGTTTTTTGGGACCATCACAAATTTATCCGGATCTTTTTCAAATTCTTCTAGTGACTGAACCTTTTCGCGCTCTTTAAGAGTTGCTACTGTTTTAGAGTGGGATATTCTTGTTGTAACACGAAAAAGTAGGGGAGTATCAAATTTTTCACTGATTTCGAAAGCATGTTTAATAAACTCGCGAGCTTCTTCACTATCTGAAGGTTCTAGCATAGGTACTTTAGCAAATCTAGCAAAATGTCTGTTATCTTGTTCATTTTGAGAACTATGCATACTAGGATCATCAGCTGATACTACTACTAGCCCACCTTTTACTCCTGTATAAGACAGGGTCATAAAGGGGTCAGCCGCCACATTTAACCCTACATGTTTCATAGCAACAAGAGAGCGTGCACCTGTAAAAGAGGCTCCAGTTGCAACCTCCATGGCGACCTTTTCATTAGGAGCCCATTCACAGTAGAGTTCGTCTTTATATTTTCTTATATTTTCTAAAATCTCAGTACTTGGTGTACCAGGATAGGCTGTTGCTACTGTAGCCCCAGCTTCATAGGCGCCTCTTGCGATTGCTTCATTACCAGATAATAAAACTTTATTCACAGTCCTCTCCCCTTTCATATTAATTATTGACCTTTTTAAGCTAAAAAGTTCTTTTTGACTCCAGCTACTGTATCTAAACGGTCTTCTACCAAAATATTGGCAGCTTTATAGGTAGGAACTTGTTTTTCTTTAGATATTTTATAGATGTCTAACAGTATGTCATAAATTTTAGATGTAGTTTTCATAACTCTACCATGATTGAATTCTTTAACCTCATCAGCTGCTTGAATCAGTCCTCCGGCATTAATCACATAATCTGGTGCGTATAAAATACCTTTTTCAAATAACATATCACCGTGTTTATCTTCTTGTAACTGGTTATTAGCAGAACCAGCTACAATATCACAGTTTAATTTATCGATAGTAAAATCATTGATGACAGCACCTAAAGCACTGGGGCTAAAGATATCACAATCCACTTCATAGATCTCATCTGGCTTACATGTTTCAATTTGTGAATATTCTGACTTCACTTCGTGAATAGCATCTTTACTAATATCAGTAGCCACTACCTTAGCCCCTTCATCTTCAATTAAATGTTTTACAAGTAATCGTCCAACTTTTCCTAGTCCTTGGATGGCAACTTTTTTTCCTCTTAGTGAGTCAGACCCGTATTTAGCTTTACAAGAGGCCTTAAGTCCCTGCCAGACTCCATAGGCTGTGGTAATTGCAGTACTCCCACCGCCTCCATACTCTACAGGACGCCCTACTATACAATCAGTTTCTCTCATTGCATCGATAAAGTCATCAGGCGCTGTTCCTACATCAGTCCCGGTGTAATATCGTCCTCTAATTGTTTGAACAAACCGTCCAAGAGCCCTAAACATCCCTTCGCTTTTTTCTTTAGAATCTCCAATAATTACTGTTTTTCCACCACCGTAGTCTACACCTGAAACCCCACATTTGTAAGTCATCCCTTTAGATAGTCTAAGGACATCAGCTAAAGCATCGTCTTCACTTTCGTAATCCATCATACGACAACCACCAAGAGCTGGTCCTAAAGTAGTATCGTGAATAGCTATAATTGCTTTTAAACCAGTGGTCTTGTCATAATTGAAAATCACCTGTTCATGTCCCTGTTTTTCCATTTCATTAAAAACCTGTTCTGACATTTTAAAAGCCTCCTTAAAAATATTTTTTACACTTATCGTGTTCTGTGATATGGAACGCCGTTTCGTAAAAAGGCCAAAAATTTTTATCGTACAGTACTATCTCTATTCTTTTATAAACTATTACATAACTAGTTTATAAAATTTCTTAGTTCATTTTTAGTTAATATCTGTTGTATCAGAGCTTTTATTTGATCTTGTAGTATTTATTTTTTTAATTAATTTAAAAACTAGGGCAAATACGATAGCAGGTACTATCCATTGAACTCCGTATTCTGCAAATGGTAAATTACGAGTTATATTTTCTAGACCGTAGAGGTTTACATCTAATAACATCAGTGAATCAACCAGACCTATTATAAATGCTCCTAAAACAGCTCCCTTATAAACTACTTTATCTTTAATGTAGTTATCAAGGATAGTCATAATTATCAAAACAATTGCAACTGGATAGATTGTAACTAAAGGAGGTTCAGCTATCATTACAATCGATTCAACCCCAGCATTAGCGATGAAGAGGCTAAATAACACAGTTAGCCAAACCACTAGCTTATAATCTAATTTACCGTTTGTAATTCCATGAAAGAATCTTCCGGCAGTAGTTGTAAGACCAATAGAAGTAGTAAGACAAGCTAAAAAGACACTTATTCCGAGAGCATAGGTACCCATAGTACCAAGTATTCTTTCACTTACTCCTATTAGGAGAGCTGTTCGCTGGATTTCTTCTGAAAAGACAGAGCTAGAAGTTGCTCCGATAAAAATTAATCCCGCATAAATTAATCCTAAACCAGTAGCAGCAATTATTCCAGCTTTAATAGTCATTGAAACTTGATCAGAAGTTGTTTTATAACCTTTTTCTTTTAAACTAATAATTATAATTGTTGCAAGAATAAACGAACCTAATGCGTCCATAGTCTGATAACCTTCTGTAAAACCAGTTCTAAAGGGAGTAGTAACTTCCATATCTACAGGTGCACCCATTGGATTTATAACTCCACCTACAACAATTGCACCGAGAATTACAACCAAGACTGGAGTCAAGTATCTCCCAATCCTATCTATAACTGAAGAAGGATTTAGGACAAAAAACAATGTAATTCCAAAAAAGATAGTTGTTGTAATTATGGAAGCAGCCAAAGAATTACCTATAAACTGTACAACTCCTAACTCAAAGGCCGTAGCTCCTGTTCTTGGTATAGCTAAGAAAGGTCCGATTGCTAAAATTATCACTGTTCCAAAAATTTTCCCAAAGTTTGGACTGACATTTTTACCAAAATCATCAATAGTGCCACCAGCTACAGAAGCTGCAACAACTCCTAAAAGAGGAAGTCCCACGCCAGTTAGTAAGAACCCAATTGCAGCAGGAAGCCAACTAATTCCAGAAGAGTGTCCTAAAAATGGCGGAAATATGACATTACCTGCCCCTAGAAACATGGCAAACAAAGCAAAACCAAAAACAATGGTGTCAAATCCTTTTTTACTCATTATGACCCTCCTAATATATTAATTCTGTAATATCACAAAGCCTAAAAGTTTTAATCCCCCCTTTAATTAATAGTGAGTTTTGGTGTTATTGATAACAATATTTTGATAATTCTCTAAATTCAAAAAATTGAATACAGTGGATTCGTTTCCTGAATTTTAGTAAGGTGAAATTTAAGTTATTTTTAGACATTACATTGGTATGTAAAACCTCCCTAAAATATTATAGATTTTTGATCTATGTATATGTTTTATAGAAAAGAGGGGTTTTGATATATTTAGCTAATTTTCGTGATCATAAATATTTCAGTACTAAGAAGGTCCTGTCGAAATCTATCAAAAAAAGCATTATTTTTAGTTATTTCTATTTTAATTATTCATTTAATTAGTTATAATAGTTTCGTCGATGTTTTTTTGAAAATTTCAAGAAAGTAGTTAGAGCTGTAATGAGGATGTTGAAGGGGGGGAGCAAGATCTATTAGAGGGGATACCTTATGAACAAATTAAAGATTAAGCAGATGTTTGATGAAATTAACCTGCTTTAGAGGAGGAATTGGGGATGTTTACTGCAAAAAAAGTACTTTTACTTATATCACCGGGTTTACTATTCCTGGTTATATTTCAACTTATCCCTTTGTTTTCAATATTTATGGAAACTATTCAAGTAGGTGGAGAGTTTTCCCTTGAGAGGTATGGAGATTTTTTCAAAGATCCATATAACATGAATATTTACTTTCGAACTTTAAGAATCGCCTTAATTAGTACTTTGATCGCTGTTACGCTAGGCTTTCCAACTTCTTACTTTATATCTAAATCAAATATAAAAAAACGTGGGCTATATATAGCATTAGCAGTATTTCCTTTGTTAACAAGCCCAGTTGTTAGGTCATTTAGTTGGATTGTTGTACTTGGGAGACAAGGATTAGTAAATAACTTTTTGACTAGCTTAAATATTATCGAAGAACCATTATCTATTTTATATACTGAGGCTGCTATAATAATAGGTTTTGTACATTTATTTTTGCCACTTATGATACTGTCTTTAGTAGGTGTTATGGAAAATATTGATCATAATTTAGTTTTAGCAGCAGAAAGTTTAGGTGCTTCGAAATTAAAAGCTTTTTTGAAAATTGTATTCCCACTTAGTTTACCAGGAGTAGTAATTGGAAGTGTCCTAGTCTTTTGTGGTAGTTTTACAGCCTATACTACCCCTCAATTACTTGGTGGTTCAAGGACTAGGGTGATGGCAACATTACTATATGAAAACGCTAGAACTTTGAATGACTGGACTACAGCTTCAGTTATAGCAACTATTATGATCTTAACAACTATGGCCATCATTACTGTGATTAACCGTGGCGCTAAAAAGCTTAATCCAAAGGGGTGAAAATGATATGAATGAAACAAATAAATTTTTAACTTTTTTCACCATGCTCGTATATACTTTTTTGATTGGTCCTTTAGTAATTATAACTGTTACAGCATTTAGTGGGGAAAGTTACTTGAGTTTTCCTCCAGAAAGTTTTTCCTTACAGTGGTTTTTTAATATATTTCAAGTAGATATGTTTGTTAGAACATTTCGGGTCAGTCTTGAAATTGCTGTTATCGGAACAGTCTTGGCCCTTTTAATAGGGATACCTGTAGCTTATGCCCTTAGTAGATTTGATTTTTTTGGAAAAAGTATCTTATCTAATTTCTTCTTATCACCTGTTGTAATCCCTATGGTTGTTCTTGGGTACGCTTTACTAAAGTTTTTAGTTATTAATATGGGCATCCCATACTATAGAGGTTTACTGATCGGTCATACAATTGTGATTCTTCCTTATGTTGTACGAGTAATTTCATCTAGTTTAATGAATTTTAATTATACTGTAGAAGAAGCCGCTATGAGCCTTGGTTGTAATCGCTTACATGCTTTTTTTGTAGTTGTTTTACCTAATATTCGTTCAGGTATTATAGCTGCTTTCATATTAGCGTTCATTAATTCATTTAATAATGTTCCGGTGTCTGTATTTCTTACAGGACCAGGTATATCGACTTTACCAATTCAGATGCTAAGTTATGTAGAATATTACTTTGATCCTACAATTTCAGCACTTTCAGTAGTTTTAATGATTATTACAGTAATAATTATGTTTGCAATTGAAAAGACATTAGGGTTAACCCATTTTGCCAAGTAAATAGCCCTGTACACTAACGAAGATTATCTATAAGGGGGATTATGTTATGGCTCTTTTGCGCCTAGAAGACATTTCGGTTGGTTATAACAAAAAAAGTTTAGTATTAGAAAAACTTAACCTTTCTGTAAATGATGGGGAATTAATATCACTACTCGGCCCTAGTGGTTGCGGAAAAACTACAACTTTAAGGGTTATTGCCGGCTTTTTACCTACAAGAAGTGGAAATTTTATATTTAAAGAACAAGATTATACTAAAATTCCCGTATACAAAAGAAATTTTGGCTATCTATTTCAAAATTATGCTTTGTTTCCTCATATGTCAGTATATGAAAATGTTGCCTTTGGGCTAAAGCTACGAAAAGTTTCTCCAGAAGAAATAAAAAAGCGTGTGGCAGAGGTCCTAGAAATAGTTGATTTAACTGGTTATGAATCACGATATCCCGGAGAATTATCAGGAGGTCAAAGTCAAAGGGTTGCTTTAGCTAGAGCTTTAGTGATTAATCCAGATCTATTGTTACTAGATGAGCCTTTATGTAATTTAGATGCTAAATTACGTGTTACTATGCGAGTTGAAATAAGGAAGATTCAACAAAAGCTTGGTATCACTACAGTTTATGTAACTCACGATCAAGAAGAGTGTTTTTCAATTTCTGATAAGGTTGCTATTTTGAACAAAGGAGATATTGAACAACTTGGTACACCTGAAGAAATTTACTCGCGACCTAAAACAGAATTTGTTGCCGATTTTGTTGGGTTTGATAACTTTGTTGATGTTTTAGATAGTACACCACGAGAAGATGGAGTTCATCTGTCAACAGAAGAAAACTACAGGTTTGTAGCCACAACTTATGATGGAAAAGAGATAAAATCTCCAAATAGAATGGCTATCAGACCTGATGATATTGATATCATGAAAGGAGGAGATAACAAAGAAAAAGCTAACCATATTCCAGGAACTGTTCGAATTAGAACTTTTTTAGGGCAGCAATACCAGTATGAAGTAGAAACTCCTATAGGTACTATTATAGTAAATGATGACACAAATGAACTCTTTGATTCAGAAGAAAAAGTAACACTTAAATTTAAGGAAAACAAAATTGTCTTACTTTAATTATTAAAAAGAGAGAGGGGAGAAGACTTATGAGAAAAGCTTCTTTAATAAGTTTGTTGGGGTTATCAGTACTACTATTATTTAGTTTAACAGGTTGTGGAGATGATGCTAGTGATAAAGATACTTTAGTCATTTCTACTTGGGGTTTTAATGAGGATATATTCTGGGAAAACGTATTTACTCCTTTTGAAGAAGAACATGATGTAGAGATTGAACTAGTAGTTGGAAACAACTCTGAAAGATTAAATGAGGTTAGAATGAGAGCTGAAGAAGGGCAAGACCAAGTAGTAGATGTAATCTATTTAGCTGAGAACTATGCAATACAAGGAAGAAATGATGGATTATTTGCTGAAATCAATCGTGAAAACATACCTAACCTAGAAGAAATTTATGAAATTGGACAAGCTCCCTTAGGAGAAGAGTATGGGCCAGCTTATACTATTGGTAGTTACGGCTTAGTATATGATTCAGAGGAAGTTGATATGGAAGTTGAGTCATGGACTGACCTATGGAATGAAGAGTTTGAAGGTAGGGTATCCATGCCAGAGATTAATACTACAGCCGGACCTTTAAATGTAGTAATAGCAGCTGAAGATAAACAAGGTGTTACTATACAAGATGAAGATGAAGCTTTTGAAGCCCTAAAAGACCTAGACGAAAACGTCTTAGAATATTACGGAAGATCATCTGAACTGGTAAATATGTTTACGCAAGGTGAAGTCTTGATAGCAGGTGTTCAAGATTTCGCTTTTGAAGGTATTAAAGATGGACTGCCATCAGCAGAGTGGGTTGATCCTGTTGAAGGTACTTTTGTTAATAGAAATGTTGTGAACGTGGTAGAAGGAACTGAAAATCAAGAGTTAGCTGAAGAGTTCATTAACTTCTTATTAAGTGAAGAAGTTCAAGAAAGAAATGCTCTAGATAAGCTTGATTCACCAATAAATAAAAATGTTGAGTTAACAGAAGAAGAAGCTGAAGGCTTAACCTATGGTGAAGATGTAATTGAAAGTCTGCGAACTACAGATTCAGATTATATTGTTGAGCATACAGAAGAGTGGAGTCACAGATGGAATCGAGAGCTTTCTCAATAGCAAGATTTTCCCTGGTATGAGGTCATTCTCATACCAGGATAAATTTTATAAAATGGGGTTGGTTAAATGAAAAACAAGTTTATCTTAGATAATGTAAACATTTTTGTTACCCATTTACAACAATTTAAACCTGGAAGAGTGTTTGTTAAAAATGGTAAAGTTGAACATTTAGAGTTAGAGGCTACAAATACTAGTAAAGTGTCTGATTACGATGAAATTATTGATTGTAAAGGTAAATACTTGATCCCTGGACTTATAGATATCCATCTTCATATTGAAAGTTCTATGATAACTCCGTCAACTTTCTCTGAAGAAGTTACAAAAAGAGGTGTGACTACAGTTGTATCTGATCCTCATGAAATAGCCAATGTCTTTGGTGAGGATGGAATTACTGCTATGGTAGATGAAGGAAAAGACTGTAGTCTTGATATTTTTTATGGTATACCAAGTTCAGTCCCTTCTACTCAACATGAAACTTCTGGTGCACAGATAGATTTACCTGAAATAAAGAGATTACTAAATAATGATGATATAGTTTGTTTAGGTGAAGTAATGGATATTGCAAGCATTATTAATCAAGGAGACAGTAAAATTAATAATATATTAAATTACCTTCGATCTGAATATCCAAATTTGGTGATTGAGGGTCACTGTCCGGATTTAAGTGGTGAAGAATTATCTAGCGTGCTCTGTAGTGGGGTAGATTCTGATCATACCAAACAATCACCTCTAAATATGATAGAAAAAATATCAAAAGGCATGTTTATAGAACTACAAGAAAAATCATTAACTCAAGATGTAGTTGATTGTATTAAAGAACATAATTTTTATGATCAGATAGCCTTTGTAACAGATGATGTCATGGCAGATACATTAGTTAATGAGGGGCATTTAGATAGAGTAATAAAAAAAGCAATAAAACTTGGCTTACCAGCAACAAAGGTAATTTATAGCTCTACTTATACACCAGCAAAAAGAATGAAACTTTTTGATAGAGGAATTATAGCACCTGGGAAAGTAGCAGACTTTGTACTTTTAGATGATTATGAAACCTTTGAAATAGATCAAGTATTTAAAAATGGTAAGCCAATTTTAAACCATAAAGACACCAAAGATGATACGTTTAAATTTCCGGAAAGATTTTATAAAAGTGTTAAAATAAACGAGTTAACAGAAGAAGATTTGGTAGTTAAAGCTCCTATTAATGAAGGGAATATTTCTTGTAGAATTATGAAAGTCTCAGATGGGACGACTTATACTAAAGAAATAATCGATGAACTTCCTGTTAAAAATGGAGAATTAGACTGGGAGAATTCTCCCTACCTGTTAACTGCTGTGTTCGAACGCCATAATAGAAGTGGTAATGTTGGTTTTGGACTTATTACAGGAGATACGATTTCTAAAGGAAGCATAGCAACTACCTATGCACATGATCACCACAACCTTATGGTGATAGGAGCAAATATTAAAGATATGCTAGTAGCCGCGAATACCCTGATAAATATGAATGGGGGTTATTGTGTGGTTGACAATGAACAGGTTCTAGCTAAACTTTCTCTTCCTGTAGCTGGGATATTATCTGAAGCTCCTGCTAAAAAGGTTAGTGATGATCTAAATAAAGTTAGAGAAGCAATGACTGAGCTAGGTTATAATCACTATAATCCTATTATGTCTTTTAGTACAAATTCATTACCTGTAAGTCCAGAACTAAAAATTACTGATAAAGGACTAGTTAATGTAAAATCTTCACAACTTGTATCTTTGTATTTGGAGGGATAAACATGAATAAAAAAACAACTGATGTTCAAAAACACATTCGCTGCAGAGAAGGCGATGTAAACCAGTACGTGCTGTTACCGGGTGATCCAGCAAGAGCAAAAAGAATAGCAGATTGTATGGATGAAGCAACCAAAGTAGCAGAAAACAGAGAATATGTAATTTATAATGGCTATTATGATGGACAACCTGTTAGTGTCTGCTCAACGGGAATTGGAGGTCCTTCTGCAGCAATAGCAATTGAAGAATTAGCTAAAGTCGGGGCACATACTTTCATTAGAGTTGGTTCTGCAGGAGCTAGACGTTCTGATATACCTATTGGTAGTGTTGTAGTGGTTAATTCAGCAGTAAGAGGTGATGGAACTTCTACAGAATACTTACCAATGAGTTATCCGGCTGTTGCAAATTTCGATGTAACTAATGAGTTAGTTGATACGTCAAAGGAGTTAAATGAACAATGTTTTGTTGGTGCTAGCTACACTAGAGATGCATTCTATATGCAAAATGAAGAATTAAATGATCTATTACTAGATACAGATGTCGTAGTTTCTGAAATGGAGTGTTCAACTCTTTTTATAGTAGGATCTAAACGAAGATTACGGGTAGGAGCAGTAGTAGGGACTGATTCTAATATTATATTAAAGCAGGGTTACTCTTTAGAAGAAAAAGAGCGTCTTTACTATCAAGCTGAGAAAAAAGCTATTACAGTTGCTCTTAAAGGTGCAGCTAATATGTCAGCTAAAGAAAACTAAAGATAAGATATAACAAAACATTAAAACACTCTCGGCTTTTCGAGAGTGTTTTAATATGAGGACTTTTTATATCATTGAAAATATTCGCTATCTAAATAGTTGCATGGCATACAAAATAAAGTCAGCCTTTAAATGCATCCATTTGAAGGCTGACTCTTTTGTGAGATTATTTATCTATTGTTCTTCTAGGTTAATATGAACCTCTTCTTCTTTTTCTTCTAGTTTTTCAATTACTTCCATGGTTTCACTTTCGGGTGATGTATCTATATAGTTTTGTCTTAGGTCTACTTCACTAAATCCATGTTCAATTTCAACAATACTGTCCATCTCTAATAGTGGAGTGATATCCTTGATTTTGTTATTGTTTAGTGATACAGAAGTTAGTTCTTCTATTTCAGTAATATGTGAAAGATCTTCAATTTCATTGTCGTCTAGTGACAAGACAGGTAAGTTGTCCATATTATTAAATGGAGATAAGTCACTTATTTGGTTATTATCTAACTTAAGGGCTTGAGTAATTTTTACATCTGAAATTGGTAAAACATTGCTTATTTGATTATCTGACAGTTTAATATTGTTAATTTCTATTATCAAGTTCAGCTATTGGTGAAATGCATCAGGAAGATCAGAAATATCAGTTATACTATTTCAATCTAAAGCAATACTTTTTAAGTTTTCTAAATTAGCCAGTATAAATTAGTTAGGTTTTCTAATGGAGAAACATATGAAATCTACCATATAGACTTAATGATTCTAGGTTTTCTAGTTTTCAAGTGGCTCCAAGTCAGTTAAATCGGTCGGAAAGATACGTGGTGATTAGTTCCAATGGGGCCTTGAAGTTTCAATTCTTCTAAATTTGATGCATACTCAAGGCCGGTTAAGTCCGAAACTTAAGTTCTCATTTTCTTAAAATCTATAGGGGTAACTTGGGCTTCGACTCTTGGGATCAAACTTAATATCTTATCACTATTTAATATGAAAATGCTTTTCTTATAGTAGTTATACTTACATTGAATTCTTCTTTGTGTTTATCTACTCTATCGAATCATGCTAAAAGTCAGTAGTGTAATGGTTCTCTTCGAGTCATTAAAGCTGATGGTTAGTACCCACAGTAGGGTACCAATAATGAAACAAAACGCCCAAAGATATCCGAGAGAAAATTCCAAATAAATGGGCCATAAACTTCTCCACTTTCTGTTTTTAAACACATCAGAGTGCTTTCGAAGTAGGTGCCATCCCCCTAAGCTCCAGCGTGTTCGCTGTTTCCAGTATGCTTTGATAGTGCTTGGTACCCGAATAAAAGTTATTGCTCGCGGTTCAAACCATACGTTATACCCCTGTTTTTGGATCCGCCAGGTACTGTCAATATCTTCAGTGGCAGTACAGGACGAGAAACCTTTTACTGTTTGTAAGGCATCGGTTCTAAATGCTGACACACATCCAGATACTGTTAAAAGTTTACCGATCATACATTGAGCGCGCTTGATAAGTCCGATAATAGAAGCAAACTCGGCAGTTTGCTGTTTTTCAATTAAGTGAAATCTGTTAAAGGCATAAGGATTACCTGTGACGGCTCCTGTATTTTCTTTAAACATTAAGGGGTGAATTAACCAAAATAAAGCATCTTCACTCAGAATTGTGTCGGCATCAATAACGACAGTGACAGGAGTATATACCAATTTAAGGGCCTGGTTTAAGGCCTTTGCTTTTCCTAGGTTGTTCTTTAATCTTAAAAGGTGAAAATTATCTAAACCTGATATTTCTTCTTGGATGATAGATACAGTATCGTCAGTAGAGTGATCATCTATGAATAAGACTTGATACCTATTATAATTCAAGTTCCTAAGAGCTCGAGTAGTTAAACGAATATTTGCTTCTTCGTTTCGACACGGAACCATAATAGTTGCATAAGGCCACTCGAAGCTTTCTTCGAAAGGATAGGGTTCCTTCGAGGTTTCATACTTTCGCCAGTAGTAAAGACTTCCAACGATCCAAACAACACATAACAAAATAGGGAACAAAAACACATAAATACCAATGGCTCTAAGGACAGTTAGAAACAAATCCACTTAAAGCGCCTCCCATACTATTTTTCTTCAGTTACTTTTGGTTTAGAACCTTCTTTAGAGATCAGGATCTCTTTCCAATTAATTGGGGTGTGAGCTTCATATTTGAATTGTCGTGTTTCTTTTTCTTTTTGCCTGTTATTTCTGTATTTGGTCCATAGATAAAAGATTAATAAGATAAAGAGTGTCCATCCTAGAATCCCTCCAAAAGCTTTAAGAGTGGTCTGTATATTAGTTAGTGAAAAAAGTTCCTGTGTCCACAATAAACCAATCAACAACCACCCAGTGATATTGACTACCCAACAAAAGACCCAAAGTACCCAAGTCTTAGAAAATATCATAAAACCTTTTAAACCCTTAAAAAAACCCTGTAAGTTTATTTTCATAACCTTCCCCCCATAAAAAAAGCGTAACGGCGAGCCTATAAAACAAGGTGTGGTTTAGGATATGTGCGAGCGAAAAGCTAGGTGATGTTTTCTAAGCTATAGAGAACATTTAAAGAGAGAGAGGAGATTAACCGAAAAGAAATTTTAGAGAAGTTGAAGAAAGTTCTAGAAGTGAGGCTATGGATAAATATGTGGATAAAAATAAACTTTGATTTCTGTAACTATCATTCAGGTAAGATAAGAACTAGTTAGGGATTTATATTAAGGAGTATTATCAGTTTTGAATTAGAAATTTATCATAATGCTGCACTTTTGTGATAATAGCGAAAATTAGGGAAAAATGCTGGAACACCCCAGTTTTTTTGGTAATATAAGGATTGCAAAGAAAATCAAAACGTGGTTAAATTAGTGTAACAATTGTTAGGGGAGGGGAGTTAAATGTTAAAAAAGTACATAACTAATTTTGATATTAGCTTACAATGGAAGATTTTAATTCCATCTTTGATAGTAGTATTAGTTATTTTAGCGGTTGGTGGTACAACCATTTCAATTGGTGTAAGAGGATTAGTTACAGATATAACAACCGAAAATATTGAAGGCGATGTGGATATGGTAGTAGATAGCTTAAGTTCAGCAACGGAAAATAACAATATGTTTTCAAATATAATTGAAAACGAATTTAGTGATGATGCACATGCTATTGCAAAGATGATTGATAAAGATGAAGGCTATTTATCAACTGAAGGTCTTATTGAACTTTCTGAGCTTTTTAATGTAGATGAAATTCATGTAACAGATGAAGAAGGTGTAATTGAATATACTAATACTGAAGGGGCGAAGGGGCTAGATTTTACTGAAGATGATCAAACTAGACCCTTTATGGACTTAATAGGTGCATCTAGAGAAGAATACATACAAGACCCTAGTGAAAGAGCTCTTGATGGTCAAATGTTTCAATATATTGGTGTTTCAAGGTATGACGAAGAAGGTTTAATCCAAATTGGTGTAAATGTAGAAGAGTTAAATATTTTATATAATTTCACACAAAACCAAGCCCAGGGTATAGCTGAGGATACTGATCTAGGTGATACAGGTATGGTATTTGCAGTTAATGATAATGGTAGCTATAGAATTCATTCAGACCCTGACATGATAGGAAAAGAATTAGAGGAAGGTGAACTTTTAGATTATATCACTCAAAATGAGAGTACTAGTACAAATGTTGATTTTCAAGGTGAAGACTATTTTATGACATCTCAAAGCTGGGAAGATCTATATGTAGTTGGTATGTTAGCAACTAGTGAGATTGAAGAACCTGTAGATTTTTTTAATACTATTATGGTAGTTGCAGTAATATTAGTAGTTCTGTTTTTAACTGGATTAAACTATTTCATATTTAATAAGTTACTAAAACAACCTTTAAGTAAAATTACAAGAACAATAAACCAAATGAAAAACTTTGACTTTAGTTATACTGAAGACTTAGAGGATAAAGGTTTTACAAGAGATGAAGTTGGGGTAATTGAAGGTGCTTTAGTTAGTATGAGAGAAAATATTACAGGCTTATTAGATACAGTTCATAAAAAAGCTGTTGATTTAACTTCTTATTCAAAAGAGTTAAATACAAATACGGAAGAAAATACAACTGCAGCTAATGATGTGTCTCGAGCTGTAGAAGATATTGCAAATGGTGCAAATGATCATGCTGAAAGTACTGAGGAATCTTTAAGTAGTGCTGAAACATTAGGTAGAATAATAGATGAAGACCAAGAAGATGTTAAAAAGTTAATTGGTATAACAAAAGAGGTAACACAATTAAAAGAAGAAGGTGTTAATACCGTAGATAAATTAATTTCTGTAACTGAGGAAAGTAAAAATGCTTCAAATGAGGTTTTTTCTGTTATACAAGAGACTAAAGAAAATGCAGAAACTATAGAAACAGCAAGTAATACAATTAAAGATATAGCAGAGCAGACTAATTTACTTGCATTAAATGCTAGTATAGAGGCTGCAAGAGCTGGTGAATATGGTAAAGGTTTTGCTGTAGTAGCTGATGAAATTAGAAAGTTAGCAGAAGATAGTAATAAACAATCAGAAGAGATATCAAAGATTATAGATAACCTAATAGAGAAATCATCAGAATCTGTAAGCACTATGGATAGAGTAAGTAAAGAAGTTCTATCAGAGCAAACACAACAAATAAATGATACAAGTACTAAGTTTAAAGAGATAGCTAATAAAATTAATGAAATAAAAGAAACTGTAGCTAAGTTTGAAACTAATAGTGATGATCTACAAAAACAAAAGACCTCAATAATTAGTTCACTAGAAGACTTATCAGCTATAGCTGAGGAAAACTCTTCTAGTACACAAGAGATCTCTTCAACAGTAGAAGAGCAAACTGCCGCTATGGAAGAAATATCTAGAACAAGTGAAAACCTATCTCATCTAGCGGAAGAGCTAAAAAATGAAGTGGTTAAATTTAATTATTAATTATAATAAAAGTCTCCTACTCAAAACTTATGAGTAGGAGACTTTTATTTGAAGCTAATCAGAACTAATCTGCACCCTTACTAATACCTTCACTTACAATACCTGTTCTGATTCTTTTTGCTACCATAAAACCTAGGAGTAAAATACCTACGTATCCATTTATTACATAAATTATATTTACTAACCTATCGAAGGGAACTGATAATCCAATTATTATACCAAGGGTTGCTAGTATGATTGTATTTGCTTTAAACTTTGTAGTTCCTTCTTCAGAGAACCTTGCTACTACTTGCCATAGTAATGGAACTGTAGTGGTATAAATACCTGCTACTACAATACCAGAAAAAAATACAGCTAAGCTAGAATGAATATTTCTTGCTAATATTAAAGTCGGAACCATTGAATCAGCTAAATCACTTATATTAACCATAATACCTATTGTAACAATAATTAATGCTACACTAAAACCTGTTGCACCACATATAGCACCTAATTTGGCATCTGTTTTACTCTTTGCTGATGCACCGAGTGATGACATAAAAGCTGCTAACCATAACATACAAAAACCAACATATGAACTTGCTGCAAAGAACCAGTTTGTAGAAGCTGTCATTAAATCTAGTGTTGGGATTAGTTCATTTGATGATGTCATACTTTCTGGACTTCTGACTAAGGAAATTATCCCTAGAATAATTGTTAGCACTATAAGTAAAGGTCCGATTCTTCCAATAACATCAACTATTCTGTTGAGTCCAAATAATACTGTGATAGCAGCAAGTATACCAATTGAAACGGCACCTAAAAATACAGGCAGGCCAAATTGCTGGTTAATAGTTGCTCCTGCTCCGCTTATCATAACAACACATGAAGAGTATATGAAAATTATTGAAAAATAATCATAAAATGTTCCTATTATATCTCCGCAATAATATTTATATATCTTACCACCTTTTATTCCATGATCATAACCTGTGGTAATAAAGTCTATTCCTACATACAAAAACAAAAGAAATACAACGACTACCCCTAAAACACCCATATATCCATAAGCACTGAAATATTGTAAGATTTCTTGACCAGTAGCAAAGCCTGAACCAATTAATAGAGCGATAAAAGCACCTGCATATGTCATTACAACGGTCCAATTAATCTTATTGTCCATTTTAAATTTACTCCTTTCTGATGTAGAGAAGCCTATTAAGCTAGCTAAAAATTAGCACAACTTAATAGGCTTTTCTATTTTTTTAAGTTAACCTAGAAATTTAAAATTTAGTAGGACTAGACACCTCAGTAGTTAATCCTTTTAACGCTCTTTGGATTAATTTTTTTCTTAAGTCTTGTTCAGAAGCGTCTAATAATTCAGGATTTCCAATTGGGTGGGGGATCGCTATTGTAGGAACAATTCTATTTGCACCTACTGACTCAGAGATGGTTGTAATTGTGGACATATGAACAATAGGTATTCCATATCTTTCAATTTCTTTTGCCATCGTTGCACCGCAACGTGTACAAGTACCTCATGTTGAAGTAAGAATAACGCCGTCTACGCCACTATCTTTTAATTCTTGACCAATTTCAGTTCCAAATTTAACCGAATTACCAACTGAGGTTCCGGTTCCTGTAGTTGTATAAAAATAATCATGAACCTGTCCAATTGTGTTGTTTTGTTCTAATTGTTTTAAAATATCTAATGGCACAACTCTGTTGGGATCTTCATTTGCATAAACTGGATCAAAACCACCATGAATTGTACAATATTCATCGTGTAGGGAATCCTTATCACTAACATTGTATTTGTCCCATTTTTGGGCACTTGCTGATTGAATCTTATCTGGGTTTCCTTTTGGTACAATTCCTCCACTAGTTACTAATGCAAGAGTAGCCTTACTTAAGTCTTCTATTGGAGGAGCAGCTTCAACTTGATCAAAAGTAGGCATTGGAAGTTCTGTTTCAAATGGTTCATCTTTTAAACGCTTTAATAACATATCTATAGCTCTTCTTGAACCCTTTTTATCAGAAAAGATAGTTAGTCTTTTTCCTTGTGGGATATATCCTTCTTCTTCAGGTCCTAACAGCTCTTCATCACTCATGATTTTTTTAGTAATACTTGCCATAGCTGAGATAGCTTTTTTCATGCCTGCTGCAGAATCAGCTGTTTTAACTACTATACTATTAGCTCTACACACCTCTACTCCAGGGTTTTCTTCATACATACCAGTTACAACAGGTATGTTAAACTTTTTAACAATTGAATCAGCTATATCAGCACATGCCATGCCATAACGTCCTGCGTTAAATGCTGGTCCTAGTACTAATATATCTGGTTTTTGTTCACTAACCATTTTGATTATTGTGGATAATGCTTCTTCTTTATGTTCATTAAAGTAATTATCACCACAAATAACTGTTCCAACTACATTTCCATCTGACTCTAGTAAACTGTCAAAACCCATTGCCGGTCCGATAGCTTTTTCTTTAAAAACAGGTTCCATTCCAGCTTGTTCTTCTCCGCCTATTTGTCCAAAAAATTGATTTACATAATATAAAACTTTAAAACTCATAATTTTAACCCCTCTCCTTTAGATGATTAATATAATTTTACAGTTAAATTGTGATAACCAATTTCTGAAGTAGCTCCAATAACTGCGTTTAATTCACATCTAATAGTGCCATCATTTTCAAGACATCCTTCCCAACCACCAGCTAGTGTAGCTATAGCACGGTCATCACCTAATACTTTATCTGCTTTAGGTAATGTAACTACATGACTAACATTACCTGTAGATACAACAGCTTTTGCTTCAGGTGTGGTATCTGCTAAAGGTTGGCTCATTCCATCACGTCCGGCACATTCATCAGTAATTAGAACTGTCTTTATATCTTCATCTTCTAGTTTTTTACAGATCATTAAAAGGTCTGAATCAGGGTTTCCATAACCTTCTTCAGAGATAACTACTCCATCAGCACCTAATGACTTACATAGTTTTACAGTATAGTCACATGTTCTAAATTTACCTGCAAGAGTAGTTACTTCTGGAGTTAAAATTACCCCTTGGAAATTAATTTCCTTACCATGTTTTTCGTAGAGGTCTAATATTACTGAGTTATTTTGATGTTGATAGGTGGTGATTTTATCACAAGCGGCGACACAATTCCCACTTATAACAGCACCATCTAGTTCTTCATTGGGATGAATATAGGTTGGTAGTATATCTTGGGTATTGACACCATAAACATATCCATCGTGTAATAGCCCTTGTGAGATAAGCATTTCTACATATGCAATTTTAGGTAGATCTGGGTATTTTTCAGTTTCTTCATGAACGTTTCCTAAATTATAATTTTTGATTTCATCAGGTTCTACCTCATTAGCAGCTTCTCCAATTATTTCAGCAGCCCTTAGACCTGCAAATCTTACCGTTTGTTCATGGGTATGGGGGTCTAATCCGTCTATAGGAGTTATATCAACTACAATATTGTAGGTACTAGAAAATGGGGTCCACTTAGCACCCTCACCCCACATATCAATTACACCCTCTTGAAAACCTACAACATCACCTATTGTAACTACTGCTGCACCATTTAGTACATTTACCTTCCCAGAACCAAGTTGTGCCATGTCAGATGAAACACCTGCAAAACCTTTACCTTCACCTTCTATTTTTAACCTTGGTTCGATTACATCTTTTACCGGAATAATTCTTACCTTTTCACCTGGAACAGCAATATCAACTTTAACATCTTTGATATTTACATCTTCCTTTAGTTCATCGATTATTTTTTTCTCATTAATGGTTAATGTACCATTTTCAACTTTCATTTGATCTCCTAATTTTAAATCAGTAATATTAATTTTTCTTAACTCAAGATTCACTGTATTGCACCTCCTGAAAGTGTGTGATTATCGTAGAACAAGCTTTCGCATTCCTTTAGAGAAGAGAGTAATAATTGATAATCGACATTTTCATAATCGTGCTTATTATCTGAATCTTCTCTTCTTGTAGCAGCATGCTTTTGATAGGTTACGATACTGTTTTCTATAGTTTGAATATAAAAGTCGTTGATTGTATCTTGTTTCTCTTTAATAATAATTGAGCGATATGGTGAATAAAGCATTCTAATACTTGCTCCTAAAGGGTGAGTAACTAGTTCAGCCCCTTTGTGCACTAAATCACGAGTTTTTGTAAGTACATCTTCAAAATCTCCTTTTATATAAATTGCCTCTTGAAATTCTTCTTTTACCTTTGGATTATTAGTAACTATTTGATAGCATTTTGAACTCATGACATATCACCTCTCTTCATTCTTTTTTTAGTGTGTACTTAAACCAACTCCTTTCCAGTTGATTGAATACACTTAGGACAAGCTGTGTATTTATTTATAATTTTAATTGTTTTTCTGTTGTATTTCAATAGTTTATCAAAAAATTCTAAAAAAACTGCACCCAAAATATAAATTTGGGTGCAGTTAAATATTGTCTATAGCATTTCATTCTTTATTTTATTGACAAATTGATCAATATGTTCTCTAGTATATTTTTCTGCATTTTCTGTATCCTGTTCTTTTATGGCCTTTAAGATCTTACCTAGAGTATCAGAAAATAATTCTATATTATCGAAATATTGTTCACTATAATGCCATAATCTCTCAGTATGATAATGTAAATAAGTTAAAATTTCTTGTAACCATGGATTACCACAACTACTATATATTATTTTATGAAACTCTTCATCTTTATCAATAGCTTTCTGATAATCTTTTTCTATATTATAGCTCTGTAATTCATTCATTATTTCTTCTAATTCTTTAATTTTATCTGCACTAATTCTTTTAACAGCTAGTCTAGCAGCGAATGGGTCTAGTTCTCGAGTTAGTTCAAATATAGCTTTCATTTTCTTAAAATCTATAGGCGTAACTTGGGCTCCGACTCTTGGGATCAAACTTAACAGCTTATCACTATTTAAAATATGAAATGCTTTTCTTATAGGAGTTCTACTTACATTGAATTCTTCAGCTACTTCTACTTCATTTAATACATCACCTGGTTCATATTTAATATGAATAATTCTTTCTTTTAATAATTCATAAATTTGATCTGCATCGTATTTTTTTTCATTCATAACTATCCTCCCTTACCCCCTAATTTACAGTCCCTCACTTTGATGTTCAATAAACCTTGTATTAGTCCATTTTATCATGAATTATGGTAAAAGTCAGTAGTACAGTGGTTTGCTTAGATGAAGTGGTAGAACTGTATCTATTTTAACACTTCTTTTTTCGTCATGAGAGGTGATTTAGAAGTGACAGAAGTTTCTGGGTAGAAATAATGGAGGGAGGATGAGAAGTTATCAGTAGCAAGTAAACTTAGTTAGAAAAATACCAGCAGATACTGCTAGTCAATTATAGATATAAGTGAGTTATTTTATAAAGGTCTTAATATAGTACAAGTTTCAGATTAGCATTTCGACGAATAGACAATAACTTGCCGGTTTAAAGAGGTACAAGTTTAGATGAATCCTAATTAGAGTATTGAAATTAAAAGAGGACTGGACGCATCCAGCCCTCTTAAGTGTAACTCGAAGCTATACACTGCTATTAGTTATATTCTGTTCTACTATAGTTCCACTTAAATTAGAGAAAATAAATTTGAAAATCACTATCATAATCCATAGCACAAAAGCAGTTTGATATTTTAGATATTAAAGTTAACTTATGTAGTTATCCTCGCTGAAATTTAGCAAAAGCTAGCTCTTTTTTCAAAGTTGTGTAGAGCCAGAGTATTAAAAATACAAAGGAAATAAACTCAGATATCGGAAAAGCAAACCAAACTAAGCTTAAATTTCCTGTTAAAGATAAAAAGTAAGCTATAGGTAAAAGTAAGATTATCTGTCTAAAAAAAGATAGAGTCAATGATGGGACACCTTTACCAATCGCTTGAAAAGTTGTAGCGCCAATGATTGCTGGCCCAATTACAGGAAAACCGATACTTATTCTTTTAAAGGCAGTTACTACAATATCCATTAACTCTTCACTTGCAACAAATGGACTAGCAATTATACTTGGTATTGTTTGAAATAAGATAAAACCAAGACCTGTAAAAAGACCTCCTATTAAAGCTCCATAACCAATTACCTTTTTCACTCTATCTACATTTCCATTACTAAAATTGTACCCAACTAGAGGTATGTACCCTTGATTTAACCCAAAAACGGGCATGAAAACAAAAGATTGTATTCTAAAATATATACCTGTAGCAGATAAAGCTAGATCATTTAAGTTACCTACAATTATGTTTAGCCCACTTATCATAATTGAAGCTAACATCTGCATTACAGCTGCAGGAAGTCCTACTTTATAAATATTTTTTATAATGTCTTTATTAACCTTGAAATGCTTTAACCCATTTTTAAACTTAGGTTTTACTTCATTATCTCCCTTTAATAATTCGTAAAGAACAATCAAGAAAGTAACTGTTTTACTTATTACTGTTGCAATAGCGGCACCTTGAACCTCTAAACGAGGTATAGGGCCTAACCCATAGATTAAAATAGGGTCTAAGATAATATTAATAATGGCACCTGTTATCATACCTACCATAGGGATTAATGTATTTCCCTGACCCCTTAGGGCATCACTAATTAGAAAACCAAAAAATAGTGGTAGTGATCCCATTAAAATTATCCGACCGTACTGAAAAGCATATTCTGCTATTAAAGGATCATCTGAAAAGAGATAAATAAAACTTTTAGGTAAGAAAAAACCAATAAAAAAGACTACAGCACTATAAACCAAAGATATAAATAATACGTGCTCTGTTACGCTAATAGCTCCATTTCTATCTCCTCCACCTAACATTCTAGATATTAAAGAACTTGTTCCGACACCTGTTCCAACTGATAGAGCGATTAAAAAAATCTGCATTGGAAAAGCAACAGAAAGACCAGCTATAGCTTCTTCATTTACCTGTGCTACAAAGAAACTATCCACTACATTATAAAGTGCTTGTATTCCCATAGACACTATACCAGGTAGTGATAGCTTTAATAAAAGAGGCAAAATTGGATCTGTGCCTAGTTTTTCACTACTTGCAACCTTCATAGATTAACCTCCATTTCAAAAACAGTAATTTAAAAGCATTTAACTTCTCCTTTGGTAGAGATTACACCATATCCAACTATTTCTATTTTGACACGACCTAAAAATAAATTCAACTAAATCTATACTATTACAAATAAGCCCTTGATCGGATTACTCGCCGATCAAGGGCTTATTTAATCAAGAGATATTGTTTCCCAATCAGGTGGGTCAAAAACCACCATTGCCTTTTTGTTAGCAGCTGTATCCCAAATACCATATAGATAGCCATCTTTATCTGGGCCTACTATACCGTGTGATAATTGTTCTCCATATTCAAGGGGTTCACTGTGATGAGTAGCTAATAAATGAAATGTTCTACCATGATCACCTGATCCAACTATAAAAACGGGCTTTTCATCATCATACATTGAAGGAAGAGCAATGTATATCTCAGAACCGTCTTTAGCATAAGGAGCTGTTGCATATTGTCTATATGTTGGTTGTTGATCCCAAACACCAATAGCTCTTTTTAACTGAAAGTTTTCTTCATTATTTTCGAACTCTTTATCTCTAGGGATTTCTAATAAACCTACTCTAGTACCACCACTATCTCCACCGTAGATAAGTGTATGGATAGTAGGAGCTAAAAGTGTTGGTTGAAGTTGAGTATGATCAAGCTCTGTTTCTACTGATATATCCCTCCAAGATTTTCCCATATCATCACTTATATAAATACTGGCATTAGGGCCATCACCTTGTGAGTTCCAGATTCTACCCTGATAAGGGTCATAAACTGCTGTATGATGATGTAATTGATATTCATCATCATACATTTCTGCAGTTCTAATATTATCCCAAGACTTACCACCATCAAAGGTGGCCCATAGCTTACCTTTACCGTCTCCTCTTTCAGCTATTAGAACTATCTGTTCTGGTTTATACTCACCGTGATACCACGTGTTACCAAACATTATAGGGGTATGGTCAGAGGTGAACTCTTTTTTAAGAGTATAATCTCTATCAAATTCTTCTGAGTAATATATAGCACCTCTATTTTTTTCTCCTTCACCATCTGTTACTACTACATATCCAGATGCTGTTTTAGTAACAAAATAGGGGGTACCGTATCCATCAGATTTAAAATCATAAACATTGTCATCTGTTTTGATTTCCATTTCTTCAAAGGCATTATTAGCTCTCCACAAAGTGTTTTTATGTCCTGTTCCATATATCATACCATCAATACCAACACTTGTAGGTTTAGTAGCCGGTTCATAGTTTTCTACTGAAACAATGTCTAAAGTTCCTTTAGGATCAGCTATTATTTCACTGTCAGATTCATATGTTATTTCTTTTGGGAGATCCTTTTCTTGATTATTACTACATGAGTTTACAAGAAGAAGATTAAATATGATAGTGAAAATAAGGATAATTTTCTTATTTAATGTCATACTATCACCTCTTATTTAATAAACCGCGGCTCTATAAATCCTAAACCTTTTCCTTCACCTTTTATTTCAAACTTAACTATATCTTTAAGGTTAAGGTTTATTTCTATTGGCTCTGTGAGATCAGATTCAATTTCTCCTGTGTCATAAATTTTACCACCATCAGCAAAGAACTGAAATGATCCAATATTTTCATCTTTTTCACGGGTACTCCAAACCTTATCGGGTGCAATTTTTACTTGAAAGCTATCATAATCTTCATTTAAAAAGTATTCGTAATGTAACTCACTAAAAAACTTAGAATAACTTCTATAAAAGTGATAACCATCTGAATACTCTTCCATGATATTAGTAGTAAAAGTATCAAACTCTTTCCAGTCTTTAGATGAGGCAGTGATAGTATTCATATCTTTCATTTTAATATAACTTTTGACTTCACTACCGATAGAAATACTATTCTTTTCACTATCCCAGTGTACATCTTTGTCTAAAGCTTCACTTATTACCCTA
This sequence comes from Natranaerobius trueperi, assembly GCF_002216005.1. Taxonomy (NCBI): domain Bacteria; kingdom Bacillati; phylum Bacillota; class Clostridia; order Natranaerobiales; family Natranaerobiaceae; genus Natranaerobius; species Natranaerobius trueperi. The sequence goes on along the minus strand of NZ_NIQC01000025.1, from coordinate 13,766 downwards.
ATAGGTACATAGGTATATCCTTCATAGATGAAAGGTTCTTTCTCAGTCTCTATTCTAGAACCATCAATATAGATAGAAATGTCATTATACAGTACTTCAATTTGCTCTCTCACCTCTTCTGCAAATACTGTTGAAACTAATAATAATGTTAATATTACACCTATTAAAATACCCTTACATTTTTCTTTTGAAAACAATTAGATCCCCTCCTCGATTGTATTAGTTCAACATAATATATTTCTATTTTAACATGGTTTTTCCTTCATAAAGATAAATTGGCCGTTTAATACCACGGCCTTAGTGTACCGATTGATACATAGTCAACTACTGATTACTTTGTAGATGACTATGATCTAGATCTTACCTGGTATAACACTACTATCGGTAATAGTACCTTTTTTGTAATAAAGATATAAAATTGTTGATAATAGTAAAGTTATACCTTCATAGACAAAAGGGGAAAACCAGATTCCAAAATCACCTAAAAGGTGTGGGAAAATAAGAAGTGTAGCTCCTACAGCTAGGTATCCTCGAAGTAATGAAATCATCACTGCTTGTTTAACTTGTTTTAAGGCTGTGAAATAACCAGATAAGATAATGTTTATACTACATAATAAAAAGCCAATGCTAAAGGTTTTTAATCCATATACAGAAAGATTAAATGGTTTTTGTTCTTGTGAATCTATAAATAGTGATACTAGCTGTTCAGTAAAGAATTGAGATGATAAAAAGAAAAATATAGAAAAACCTAATCCTACCTTTAAGGCTAACTTAAGTATGTTATGGATATTAGCTTCATTATCTTGACCGTTGTAATAACTTATTAAAGGCTGCATTCCTTGGTTTATCCCAATCATAGTCATTAAAACTAAATTATTAAGATACATTATGACACCAAAGGCAGCTAAACCATGAGAGCCAATAAAACGTCCTATCGTAAAGTTAAATACAAAGATAGTAAAAGCAGCAGACAATTCATTTAAAGATTCAGGAGTACCGATAATGAATATGTCTTTAATATAGCTTAGCTTAAAGTCTGGTTTTACAAACTTTAGCTGAGATTTACCCCAGATAAAATAGCATAAGAATACTATATAAGATATAAGTTGTGAAGAACCAGTTGCAATAGCAGCACCTTGAATACCGAAATCTAACTTAATAACTAGTAGATAATCGAGCCCAATATTTATTAAAGCTGCTAATGTTACAACAATTATAGACAGAATAGGAAAACCATCAGCTTTTACAAGTACTTCTAAAGAATAAGCTACTATGAAAAATGTACTAAAATATACTATTATCTTTAAATAGTCCATCACAAGTGGTAAAGTTTTCTCTGTAGCACCTAAAATAATAGCTAGATCCTCTAAAAAAACTAATGAGATAATAGTTAGAACAATACCGATAATAGTTAAGACAATAAAATTTATAGTAAAAATATTATTACTTAAACTATTTTCTCCCTTTCCTAAATAATAAGTGATCAGAGTAGAAGATCCCACAGCTATTAGTAACGCTACAGCAAATATAGTGTTAATATAGGGCATAGATAAGTTAACTGCAGCGAGAGCTTTTGATCCTATTCCCCTTCCTACAAAGATCCCGTCTATCATTGTATAAATTGAAAAGAACCACATAGCTGATATTGACGGTACTGCATACTTTAAAAAAACCTTTCTTAAATTTTGTTGTTCCATTTGATATCTTCTCCCTTTTAGTATTAAAATAGTGATAATTTATACTATAAACCTTGGTATCATACCAAGGTCAAGAATAAAAAAGGGTGATAATATGAAATATGAGTATACTATAGGAGAAATATCACGATTATATGATATAGGACAAGACTCACTACGATACTATGAAAAGAAAGGACTTATTTCTCCCAAAAGAAAAGATAATAGCTACAGGGTATATACATTAGATGATATCTGGAGATTAAATATCATCAAGGATTTACGAAAATTAAATTTTTCTACAGAAAAGATACGAGAGTATCTACAAAATAGAAATACTCAAACTACTATTGAATTAATGGAAAAAAAGATAGAAGTAGTAGAAACAGAAATAGAAGCATTACTAAAAATGAAAGATGACTTAACTGATAAAGTTTCTAACTTAAAATTTTATAATCAAATTGAGAATGTTGGTAAGTTACAACTTAAACAAATTCCTAACAGGAAGATAATCTTGATTAATGAAAAGATGTCTATAGATCAAGAGGTAGATCTAGCTTTTAGAAAGCTAGAAGGTCAAGATGATAAAAAGCTATCATTACTTGGAAATAAAGATATGGGTGTTTTTATCTCAAAAGAAGGTATAATAAATGAGGATTATTACGATTATGATAAAGCTTTTTTTATAGTAGATGACACAGAAGATTATAATGCTTTCTTATCTGAAGGACTATATCTAACAACAATCTATAGGGGAGGGTATGAAAAAAGTGGTGTACTCTTTAGAGAAATGAAAGAATATATAGATAAAAACAACTTAAAAATTAGTGGGGAACCCCTTGAGATATATCGATTAGATATTCATGGTACAGAAAACAGAGACGAATTTATCACAGAAATTCAGATACCTGTTACTAAGACTCTACATGTATGATAAAGCCCTAGGTTATAATGGCTAATAAATGGAGATGATTCGAAAGTGAAATCATATATTATAAGAATTGAACTAGAAGAATCAAATCCGCTAATATGGAGACGGGTTATCTTACCTTAGTCAAGTCAAATTCGTAAAGATGTAATCGTCATGTGGAAAGGAAAATAAGATAGTAACTAATGATGAAGAAGCTTATCATGGTCACCAGCATTACAAGACAAACAAGAAAATGTATGAAGAGCGATTGGCGAACAAGCCACCAGGGATGTATGAATTTGAAAAACGTCATCAGGAAAGGTTCAATTAAAAGTCTGTAAACCTACTGGTATAAAGATAGATGAATTTCCAACCCTACTAGATGGAAAGGAAACAGCACCGCCTGAAGATGTAGGTGGGGTACATGGTTTTTATGAATTTTTAAAATCTTATTGTGATCCTCAACCAGACTTGCTACCAGATTGTTGAAGATAAGTATCGGAAATGAGTGATCCATATTTATGAAAAATAAATTGTAATAATATTACTATGTAGTTCTTTAGTTTTTGCAACTAATAAAGAGGTGGAGATAGAGTTAAGTGATGGAAAAATAGTTAAATTAGAAAGCTAGTTTTAGAGATAGTGATAATTACAGTTATACTGTAAGGCTTGATGATAGAAGTACCTATACTTATAGTAAAAGAGGAAGTATGGTTTCTGGCTTAACTTCACCAGATCTTTCAGAAAAAAAGATTGAAATAGGAGAAGAAGCTATTCATATTTATGAACAAGAATAACGTCAAATTAACCCTCTTGGATTTTTCTTTATGCTCTTTGGTTCATTGGGTCCTTTGAAGCCTAAACTAGCTTGGTATTTAGAAGTGAGATGGAAGATAAGAGACTCAAAACCGTCTGGACTTGCTTTAACTGTTAATCGCATGGTCAGTGGATTGATTTTTATTGTTTTTCTAAAGGATAACATGCACTTTTCCAGGCAGTTAGCCCTCCAGTAAAGTTAAGTACTTTCTTAAAGCCTTTTTGTTTCCAAATACTAGCTGCTGTCATAGAGCTAGTACTAGTTTTTTACTACCTTTTATCAGAACTAGGTCTATTTATTTCAAAATAACTTGTATAATGGTCAGGTGCTTTAGGCATATCAGTTAGTAAAAAAAGTCTCTAGTTCTTTATGTATAATAAAACCTGTTAAAGCTCTATATCTTTATAACAAAAGGGGATATAAAAATTCCCGTTATTCATACTGCTCAACCTAGAGTATACCAATATTTTGTAGCTTGGCATGAGATTTATCATTTGCTTTATGATGTTAATTAACTGAAATATGGGCAGTGATCACAATTAATATCGCCTTCATCAGTAACTTTGATTTCTTGTGTTGAACTTAGTTATGATTTCATACATATTATCAATAAAAATTTGATTATAACCTTTTCCTTCAAAGTTTCTAAGGCAGAATAGATGATGCCCCAGAATTTCTAAAAGTTTTAACGTCAGCTTTTCTGTCATAAAAAAGTCACTCCCAAGATAATTTATAAAAAATTATACTTAGTCAAACCAACATCTGTCAACCTAACGTAATCTGTTGGGTTGACAACATGATAGAATAATTACTACGCTTTTTCGCAGAGGCTCACAAATCCATGTAATGAGAATAACGAAATAAGTGATAGGAGGAATGAATAATTTCTAAATTTAATAGGGACTTGTGCTAAAGATCTAGTTATAGTAAAAGGTATTTAGTAACAAAAAGAGAAAATATAGTAATAAAAGAGACTATTTATCAGAAAGGTGGTTTTTATTATGGCTAGAGAGCTAGTTTTAGATTATATAATATCTTCAATTAACTTGTATGGTATAGTTCCTAAAAATAAAGTGGTAGAGATATATAATATGCATAATAAAGAACAGATAGATATTGAAACTATTAATGAAATCTCACAAGAAGATCTACAAGCTTATGGAACTAATTTTGTAGACATATATGGAGATTATTTTGTTCATGAATCTATTTTAGAATTTAATGAGTTTCAAGACTACCTTCAGAAAAGTAAGGGAAAACCATATTATATTCCGAGTCAAGAAGAGTTATTGAATTATAAAGATGACTTATATTTTGAACGAAATAAAGAATTTGAAGTTTTGTTGAAATACTTAACTGACAATATATTTGAAGGTGATAGAGATACCGCCGAAGGTGTATGTGATGATATTCAGGGAATATGTCAGCATGGATTTTCAGTAAAGCAAATTTTTAATTTGTTTAATATCAGAAATATAGTTTTTGATAGTGAAGATCAAGTTTCAGAAATAATGAATTTAGTAAAGGACCTTGCAAACAATACAAGACTTTGGGAGAACAATGGACATACTCCAAATGAACTTAATGAAAGAATAGAAGTACCAAGTTTAAGAGAATCCCCTAAAAATCCTAACCAAAGAACAGTAGGTAAAAAAATAGGTAGAAATGAACCTTGTCCCTGCGGTAGTGGTAAAAAATATAAAAAATGTTGTCTTAAATAGTTATTATTTAGAGTAAGTAAATAATTGAAGAAGTAGATATAATGAGACCTAAATCGGTGATTCAATCACCGATTTTTTATAATAGCCCATCTTAACTAGCCATCTAATATATTTCTCTTTCGTAACATTCTTTTTTCCTTTAGATCTAGTGATCTACAGTGTAATATTTTTATGGAAAATTTATCTAAACAAGCAACTTTTTAGGAGTATATTCGTCATAAGAACATAGTAGTATTATTAGGTTAGTTTAAGGGTTAACTATAAATTAATAATCAGGAGGTGTCTTAATTTTGAAAGTTTCAGCAATTTTATTGGCTCTACTGTTTTCTGTTACAGCTCTTAGTGGTTCTATACTAGCTAAAGAGGATCTAGAACAAGAGACCAATTTAAGTGAAGATGAGGTCATCGAAATGGCTGAAGAGGTTCATCCTCTTACCGAAAAACTTAATTTAGAAGGAAGTGAATACCATGAAAGTCAAGAGTTGTGGTATTTGAATTATCAATCTGATCATGATGATAAAGTCTCTTATACCCTATCCTTTAATATTTGTGATGAAGATGAAGTGATTGATTCTAGCTCTCTTAATGTAAGAGATCTACCAGAAGAGGAAATCGATTATGTAGACTGGGATGAAGGTAAGGAAATGGCAGAAGAATTTTCAAAGGATGCAGGATTTGATTTAGATGAGAAAGAGGGTTTTGAATTAGAACCAAAAGAACTAACAGATCCAAAAACTCCAGACAATTATGCTTCTGATATTGATCATAGATATGAATACAGACAAACTGCCCATGGTTATGAAACTGATAATTCTATTTCTGTAAATGTTAGCTCAAGGACCGGTCATGTATCATCATTTAACAATAATTATGACACAGATCTTAATTTTGAAGAACCAAAAGAAGTCTTAGCTGAAGAAACAGCAAAAGATCTATTTATAGACGCCGGAGGCACATTAGAATATAGAACAGATACAGATAATGAAAATTTCATATTAACATATAGCCCTATTGTAGGTAGCGAAGTTACTATTGATGCAGAAACGGGAGATTATCTAGATCAAGATGGAGAAGTTTTAGATCAGGGTGAAGTTGAAGATAAAGGAACTGAAATAGACCTAGAAATGGGCGCTTTTTCCCCTGATAAACTGGATGAGCCTATAGATAGACGAGATGACCGGGAAAGAGTTATGGATAAAGTAAAAGAAGTTGTTGATTCTAAGTTCGATATAGAAGGTGAAATATCTACATCCGGAGGTGGTGGGTCTAGCACTCGAGGACCTCTTATTACAGATAATGTAAGAGGTAGGTATAAAGGCGATGATCCAAGGATAGAATTAGCTGTTTCCTTTGAGACAGAACACGGTTATTTGTATGAAATCCGGGTTGATTCTAGAGGGGACACTCCCCTAGTGGCACTCGGTGGAGAAGAATATACCGAGAAAATCGAAAAAGCACTTACAGAATTAGAAGAGGATGAAACAGAAGAAAACTTTGAACAATTGGGTAGATTGTACTTTGATAAACTTGCCCCGGACTTTGTTGATTATTTAGATTATGATATTTCCCTAGAAGAAGTAAATGAAAGTTTTGGTAAAGCCTATAGGCTTCGTTTCCCTGTAAAAGCTTACGGTGCTTCGCTTTCATATAGTTCTCTACAATTAACTATCTGTCAGGAAACTGCTAAACTTTCGAGATTTAATATCAGAACACCAATTACCGATGACTATATTGATAAGCCGAAAGATGTTATTTCTGAAGAAGACGCTTTAAAGAATTATTTAGAAAAAACAAGTATAGAACCTAAATACGGTGATGATGGAGACCTAGTTTTTGAATTTGATAACAAAAAGTACAATCAGATAAATGCAGTCACGGGAGAATTGATAGAAAGACATATAAGAAAAGGGTATGAACTTTCTGATATAAAAAGAGCTGATGATGAAAAGTTAATAGAATGGATGAGTACCTTAGGAGTATTTATACCTGATGATGATGGAGTAATTGATGGCGAAAAAACAGTTAGTAGAGGTGAAGCTACCCGAGTTATCACATCTTTAACAAATACACCGCGATATACTACTCCACCAAGATCTAGATATAGCTATCAAGATGATAAAAACCTTTCTGATGTAGATGAAGATCATCCACATTATCACGCCATTGATAGGATATATAATCTTGGCCTAGTTCCAAATAGAATGTTAGCTGGTGAAGAGTCAAATGAATATAAACCAGATAAAGAGATAACTAGGGAAGAACTAGCACAGATGATAGTAAAAACAATGAACCTAGAAGTGATCACTAGAAGTGATGATGAATTAGATCTAGCCTATGAAATAGAGGATAAGAATGAAATTCATGACAAAGCTTGGAACAGTGTGGCAGTAGTAGTGGCATTAGATATTATGTCACTAGAAGATGATCAATTTGAACCTTTAGAGTATATGACTAGAAATGAAATTTCTCAGGTTTTTGACAGATTGATTGAACTCGGGAGGTTGGTACAATGATATTTAATAGAAATGGTGAACTAACATTAAAAAATCTAGTATCTTTAGCTGTTTGTTTAATGTTACTATTTTCCCCAGTCACATCAGAGGCTTATGAAGAGGAAGTGGTTGAAAAAGATCAGGGTGAAGTAACGGATGAAAAAGAGACTGATAAAAGCTATGAGCTTTATGGGAAGCGAGCAGAAATAGATGAAGATATCAGATCTCAGTTAGATCTAGCATCAGAATATAGGCTAGATGAATTAGAAGAACATCACCGAGAAGAAAACAAATTAAACTACACATACATTTTAGAAGATGACAGGTTAAAAGTGTTATATGATAAAAAAGAGGATGTAATTACATCGGTTGATAGAAATATTTCTATGGATAAACCAAAGCTCTCTCAGATTACAGCTGATGAGGCAAAAGAAACAGCCCTAGAATATGTAGAGAATCTGTATCTAGAACTTTTAGAAAAAGAAAAGCTAGATACAGATCCATTGGTGGATAGAGAACTTGATGACAGTCATAGAAGGGCTTCGGATTATAAATTCACATTTATGAGAATTCATGATTCGATACCTGTACAGGGTGAAGGTGTAACTGTGGAGATAAATTCGGTAACTGGTGAATTAAGTAGAATAGACAAAAAACTTTCCGAGTATGATAAGTTCATTTCCCTAAAAGAAGATGTATCAAAGGACGAGGCAAAAGAAAAGTTGATAGAAGGCTTACCCCTACAAAAAGTATACATGCAGGCTTTAGATCATACTGAATTTCAAGAACCCGGACTATATTATACTTTCTTGGGTCAATTAGGGGTCGAGCAGACCGGTATGACCCGAAGTAATTATTTTGTAGATGCTAATACAAAAGATCTATTAAACCGAGGTTTTGAAAAAATAGATAAAGACAAACTAGAAAAAACTTTAGCTGAAGATGGAAGCTTGACAGAGGACTTTCTATCACAAGAAGGAGTCACTATAGAGGCTAGTGAAAAACCTGATGAAATTACTGAAGATGATGCGAAAGAAATAGCTGAGGTATTTGTTAAAAACCTTGGCTTTAAGAATTTTGAGATAGAAGGAGTTAGTGAAACACAAGGTGTCAGGAGGTCTCCTCTAGGAACTGATGATGATAGATTAATGTATGAAGTTAATTTTAACCACGAAGATATTGATGAATTCAGACAGTTACAGCTACAAATTTGTCAAAAACAAGGTGATATTCACTTTTATGAGCTCCACCATAGTGTTATAGCTCAGATCATAGACGATTTAGTAGAAGAACAACCTGAAGAAATAAATATTGAAAAAACAGCAAAAAGAACTCTTGATAAGATGTCATTTGCTTCTGATGCAATGCTTATAAATAGCCAAGACCTTAATGTCGGTGATGAAAAGAGTCATCTGAAAATAGAAAATCCCGAAGACTATTCGCCAGGTTCAGTTGCTAGAGGATTTGAATATAGTAAGGTAGTTAATAATATCCCTGTAGAAACAACAGGTTACAATTTTAGAATTGATATGGCTACAGGACTAACTAGTAGCATCAATCATATTCCATTAAAGGAAGATGATTTACCTGATCCTAAAGAAACAGAAATCACTTTAGAAGAAGCTAGAGAAAAGTTAGTTTCAAACCTAGATATAGAACTAGTATATATTCCTCATCGAGTAGAAACTGAAAAAGAATTGATGGAACTAAAAGAAGAACCAACAGTTGAAATGCGTCCTGTGTTCAAACTTAAGCCTTATGCTCACACTCCAAGTTATCAAGAGGGAGCACCCTATGTTAATAGTGAGTCAGGTGAGATCTACAATTATGAAGGTACTTCTTTTGTAGATAAGAAAATATTTGACCTGGTTGATGATAAGCACTGGGCATCGTCTTATCTAGAACTAGCCTTAGCTCAGGATTTTCTTCCTTTAAGACAGGGAGAGCTGTTACCTGATGAAGAGATAACTAAGGAAGAGGTTAGTGTACTACTAAAACAGATGGTTTATATGGGAGAGAGAAGTCCTGAGATAGAAAAAGAACCTTATTTTAATAATATAGACAAAAAACATCCCTATTTTGAAGAAATTCAATTAATGACTAAAAAAGGTATTTTCGATAAAGAAAAGGAAAGCTTTCCTTTAGATAAAACAATCAATAGAGAACAAATGGCTGAGCTAATAATTAAAAGCTTAGACCTAGATATTTTAATAGAAGATGATCTTAAGTTCCCCCTTAACTTTGAAGATGTAGATGAAATTTCACCTGAAAGAAAGAATTATGTGGGCCTTGTAGCCTGGCTTGATATTATGAACGGAGATGAAGATAGGTTTTTACCTAAAGATGATCTAAGTAGAGCTGAAGCGGTAACAGTGCTATACAGGATAGATGAGATAGAAGTTTAAGAACTAATAGTTAAAAGTACCCGGGGTTTATTGCCCCGGGTTTCTCTTTTTCAAAATCACAGTTTTTTATGAAGCAAACAGAAATCAAGCTTCAGTTTAGGTAATTTTTTAAATCATGACAATATTAAGCAAATTATTCATTTTCAAAATGTTAGACTAATTTAATAAAACTTATTTATGGAGGGATTAATTTGGAATTTAATAGAGAACAAGTGCTAGCTAGACTAAAGGGAAGAATGAAAAGTTTATCTGAAGCTCATGGTATATCAGGGTATGAAAATGATGTTAGTAACTTAATTATTGACCTACTAAAGGACAAAATAGATACATATGAAGTAGATAGGCTGGGGAATGTAATAGCGTTTAAAAAAGGTAATGGAAAACACAAACTTATGGTTACAGCTCATATGGACGAAATAGGGCTGATGATTAGGCGAATTGATGATAATGGTTTTATATGGGTTGATAGTATTGGAGGGGTAAGGCCTCAAAACTTATTTTCAAGACCAGTAACTATAAAGACAGAATCGGGGTATATAAAGGGTATTATTAATCATATATGTCCAGGAAGGCCTGAAGGTATTAGTAAAGTTCCTAGTTTAGATGAGTTTTTTATCGATGTAGGTGTAAAAAATAAAGATGAAGTAGAACAATTAGGTATAGAAATTGGAAATCCTGTGATATTTGAATATGAAGTTAGGTACTTAAACAATAAAATAACAGGAAAGGCATTAGATGATAGATTATGTGTATTTATGTTATTAGAGTTACTAGAGCAAGTTCAAGATGATAAAGAATTACCCGATCTATATGCAGTATTTACTACTCAAGAAGAAGTTGGATGTCGTGGTGCAAAAGTAGCAGCTCATAATATTAAGCCAGATGCTGCTATAGCTTTAGATGTATCCTTAGCTAATGATCATCCTGCTACACCTGATAGAAAAGTTATAACAGAAATGGACAAAGGTCCTGTGATTAAAGTGATGGACTTAATTAAAGGGCCAATGATCGGACTGATTTCTTCTCAAAAGTTGTTAAAAGCTTTGAAGAAGCAGGCTAAAGACATAGATCTTGATTATCAATTAGAAGTATGTACAAACCTTTCAACTGATGCGGCTTCTATTCATCTAGAAAACGGTGGTGTCCCTAGTGGTGCTATAAGTGTTCCATGTAGATATGTCCATGCTTATGAAATGGCTTCTATTGATGATACTCTTGAAGGCATTAAATTATTATCTGAATTTGTAAGGAATTATCCAACTGACTCAATTGTTTAAAGGTAAACTTAAAATTTATTAAAGGAGTTGAGAGGTATGGAATGGTATTATGTTATACCTGTAGCATATCTAATTTTATTAGTATGTATAGGTATTTACATTGCCAAAAGGCAAGAAACCCGTTCGGATTTCTTTGTTGCTTCTAATAGAATGGACGGTGCAGTACTTTTTGCTACGATTATGTCTACAGTAGTAGGTGCTAATACTTATATGGGTTTTAGTGGTGATATATTCGAAACAGGAATGTCTAACTACTGGTTATTATTTGGTGCAGGGATGTCATATTTTGTCTTGTTTTTTATATCAGGGAAAATAAGAATGATTGCTTCGAAATATGAAGTATTTACTCTGCCAGACTTAGTTGAGTTAAGATACTCTAAACCAGTTGCTATTATTGTAACTATGTTTTCTCTAGTAGGACTAGTAGGTGGTGCTGGTGGCGGTATACTTGGAATTGGAATCATATTAAATTCATTGTTTGGTATTGATGTTACTACTGCCGTTTTAGTAACTGCTGTAGTAACTATTACTTATACAGCTTTAGGTGGTCTTTGGGGTGTTGCGCTTACTGACTGGTTTCAAAGTATAATAATGATTATAGGTGTATTTCTAATTTTAACATTTGGTGTTAGTGCAGTAGCGCCTAGCGGAGCATTTTTTACTGGTTCTTTTGAAATAGTTGAAGTTTTTGAAGGTAATATAGGTGGTGAATTTATAGATCCACTAGCGGGTATGACTTTTGCTCTAGGATTAGCTTGGACGATAACTTTTATGCCGTTAAATACAATTTCGCAAACGTCAATTCAACGAGTTTATGCTGCCGAAAATGTTCCTCAAATTCGAAAGATAAGTTTATTAATGGTGATTTTTATCTCACTTGTTCTGACTTTTGGTTTGTCTTTGATTGGTCTTTTGGGAAGCGGTATATTCACTGAACTCGATAATGCCGAAGCTGTGTTTCCTATGTTAAGTTTAGAGCTTTTACATCCGGTGATAGGTATGATAGTAGTTACAGGTATTATGGGGGCTGCAAAATCTACGGTAGACTCAAACTTTTTAGGATCTGCCATTCACTTTTCGCGGGACATCTATGAAGCCTATATGAAAACTTATAAGAACAAAAAAATTGATGATAAAGAGGGGTTGTTTGTAAGTAGGGTAGCAATTGTAGTCATTGGGGTTGCAAGTACTTTAGCAGCATTATGGGCACCAGGTATAATGGACCTACTAGTTATGACACAACAGATTTTTGCAGGTGCTACATTTGCACCTATAATTTTAGGATTTTACTGGACACGTGCAAATGCCCCAGGTGCTATGACAGGTATTATATTAGGTGGAGGAACTATGTTTTTATCAAACCTTATAGAAATCCCTTTAACTAATGAACCCCTGATTGCAGCCCTGCTATTATCAATAATAGGTGTTATTGTGGGGAGCCTGTTATCAAGCGAAGATAAAGAGAATGGTGCAGTATTTTCTTTTGCTACTAATATTACTAAAAATGACCTAGTTTTGTTAGCTTTAACCGTGTTAGTAGTTGTAATTTGGAGTTTAGCATTGATTAACCCTAGTGCATGGCCTTACTTAATTATTACAACTGTTGTTCTATTAGGAGCTTCTATAGTATTCTTAGTTTATAATTTCATAAAAACTAGGATTAAAGCTCAATCAACTAAACAAAAAACAATTAATCAATAAATACATTTAAAACACATTATATACCCTGAAGAGGGAAACTGCCTCCTTGATGTTAAAGGAGGTAGTTTTATTTATAGAGGTAATATAAATGTACTATTGCAGTTGGTAAGTATATGTTTGACAAAGGTATCGTTAATGGTGAATAGTATAATTAGGAGGTAGAGGTATTGAGTAAATAAGATTTGTTTAGTTGGTTTGATAATTATGAAAATTTTTAACAGAGTGCAAATAAAGTGAACCAGTTACACTAACTCTTCCTAATTGAATGGGCGAACACTCGGAAAGGGTACAGGGGAATAGCCAATAGCTGGATATTATCAAGGTCATTAACAAATAAATACCTCGTATCTTTTGGATATGATGACTTATCCAAAAGATACAAGGTACTGAACTCAAATCATTGAACCGCCAAGTACCGAACGGTACGCTTGAGTGGTGTGAGAGGTCGGTAGATAATTTGTTATCTACCTCCTACTTGATTTTATAAAATTTTTGTAAAGTAGGTACCTTTTGTTGTTAAACTTCAAAGAAAGTATTAAAATAACTGAAGGGTACTTATGTGAATATAAGTGTACTAGAGTCTGTCAAGTAATTGGTGTAAACATTCCGATAATGCATATAAGAATAACTTAATTACAGTATAAAATGCTGAAGAAATCGAGGGAGTTTCCTTAGATAAGGGGAGCATCTCCCTCGATTTATCATTTTTGTTGTTATATGGTAACTAGTGAGTAAAGAACTCCTAGTATACAACTACCCGAGAAAAA
>NZ_NIQC01000024.1 GCF_002216005.1 Natranaerobius trueperi | reverse complement strand
GATATGATGACATATCCAAAAGATACGAGGCATTGCACTCAAACCATTGAACCGCCAAGTACCGGACGGTATGCTTGGTGGTGTGAGAGGTCGGTAGATAAATTAATTATCTACCTCCTACTCGATTATTAGAAAGAGGTGAAAGCAATGTTAGAACTACTTCCAGCTTCAGCAGCGATGGTATTTTCATTGCAATCGATAGTTTTTATGTGTATAGGATTAGCAGTAGGCTTAGCTCTCGGTGCTATACCCGGCTTAGGACCCTCTATAGGGATTGGTGTTTTGCTTCCAATAACTTTTGGCCTTGAGCCTGTAGCGGCTATGATCTTACTAATCGGTTTATATAAAGGTTCTCTGTTGGGAGGAACTATATCTGCTATTCTATTAAATACACCTGGTACCTCTGGTGCTGTTGCTACAGTTATTGATGGATATCCTATGAGCCAAAAAGGATTTGGAAAAAAAGCTTTACAAGGCGCTATTTTAAGTTCAGGGTTTGCAGATATTTGCAGTGACGTTTTTTTAATTATTGGATCGGTATCTTTAGCGGGAGTAGCTCTGTTATTCGGTCCCCCAGAAATGTTTTGGGTTATCATTTTTGCTTTAATACTTACTTCTACTCTTTCGGGGCAATCAATGTGGAAAGGTTTTTTATCTATGGGACTAGGGATGTTAGTAGGTTCAGTAGGTAGAGATCCTCTTGTAGGAACACCTCGACTAGGAATCGGACCGGATTTAGGAAGGATTAACAGTTTAGAATTAGTAGCTGTGCTTATTGGCTTATTTGCGATTTCAGAGATATTTATCAATTTATCTACTTATAAAAAAAGCGTTTCTTCGAAAAAGAGTAATAATACAACTATTTACGGACCGTCTATAAACTTGAGTGATATCAAGGAAAGCTTAAAATCTTTTTTTATTGGTACCAGTACAGGAACAATAACTGGTATTATTCCGGGATTAGGTGCCTCTGCAGCTGCTTTTCTAAGCTATACTATTACCAAATCAGCCTATGGTGGTGAAACAAAGGAAGGGAACTTTGGAGAAGGAGTTTTACCTGGAGTTGTGAGTGCAGAATCCGGAAATAGTGCGGTTTCTGGTTCTAATATGTTACCTATGTTTGTATTGGGGATACCTGGAAGTTCAGTAGCGGCTTTGCTTCTAGCTGCGTTAGGTCTTCAGGGCATTACTCCAGGCCCGGGGATTTTTGATGATCACGGAGAAGTTATATATGCAATTTTTTTAGCTTTAATAATCGCCAACTTTATTAATATGATCTTTGCAAATGTAATGATAAAACCTTTGATTTGGATATTAAAAAGAGATCCTAAAATAGTTTATCCAATAGTACTTTTTATTTGTATGATCGGAGTTTATGCTGTGAACAACCGCATGCTTGATGTAGGAGTTACCATTGGTATAGGTTTTTTAGCGTACCTTATGAAAAAAGGAAGTATTCCGGTTGCGCCTATGGCTTTAGCTTTTATTCTTTCTGGACAGCTTGAAAGGGGTCTTAGGCGATCTTTACAAACTTCACAAGGTGAGTGGGATATATTTATATCTTCTAGTATAAGCCAAATAGGACTAGTCCTCTGTGTATTAGCAGTTAGTTTAGTTGTATGGCAAAACCTAAATAATAGAAGAATGAAGGTTGAGGGGGACAGGATAGATGAGCAAGATAAATAACAATGATACTAAATTGTTTTTCAAGAAATTTTTAGCTGTCCATTTAAAAGAACTTATCATTGGCATAGTAGGAGTAATAGCTGGATTATTCCTATGGTTTATATTTATACCGGAAACTGTAGTGATAAGGGGGGAAGTTCATCAATTTTATAGAAACCCACAATTTATACCTAGATTTTGGACAGTATTTATTCTGTTTAGTTCAGTAATGGTGATAGTTGAAACACTATTCTCAAATTCTTCACTAAAAAAACAAAGCAATGTCAAAAGTGATATTTTTAGTTTTTTAAAGGAATTACAGCTAGTATTATTATTGTTGTTAGTTATGGTTTATTTTGTTTACTTTGTTCCTATAATAGGCTTTATATCCACAGTCTCAACTGGCTTGATAGCTTCACTTATTTGTTTTGGTTTTTATAAAATCAAACAAATTATCTTATTGGGAACGGTAGCCCCTATAATTATGTATTTATTTTTTATAAAACTTTTAGGGGTGTCTTTCTAGAAAGCCTTAACAATAATTTTTAACCACAGGTATATTTGGGAAATTACGTACTATCAGTATATTTAAATAGAGAGTATTTTAGTTAGACGGATTTATTTCTCTGGCGGTCAATTGTGATAGTATACCATCTTGCAGAGTCTAGTCAGGTTTTAAGTATCATACCAGGCTATGTCATGTCATTAGCTATACCTTATATAGAAAAAAGCTTCCCAAAGGGCACTGAATTAATTATAGGAGCAGTAGTATTCGCACCAGCTTCTAGATTAATAGGAGTAATTAGTACACCTATTGTAGACACAACTCTTTTAAACATCGGA
The DNA here is from genome assembly GCF_002216005.1 of Natranaerobius trueperi. Lineage (NCBI taxonomy): Bacteria > Bacillati > Bacillota > Clostridia > Natranaerobiales > Natranaerobiaceae > Natranaerobius > Natranaerobius trueperi. The sequence goes on along the minus strand of NZ_NIQC01000024.1, from coordinate 37,807 downwards.
GATACAATATTATTAGCATCTCAACAAGCACCTATAGTTATGGGATTTTTACTTGGAGGCATAATAAAGATGATTTGTCTTCTCGACTTAGTTCAATGGATCTTACAGCTATGTTAGGTTTAGAAGGGTTAGCTATGGGTATTGCTTCAATAGCATCTTTCGGTGGAGCATTAAATTAGAATTTGAAGATTCCGGTAAATTTTTGGCAGTTATGTTAGAGCCTTTAACACAATTACATATAATAACACAAAGACATACCTATTTATATAAGTAATTTTTTAGTATAAAATGCTGGTAAATCGAGGGAGTTTCCTTGATAAGGGGACTCTCCCTCGATTTATTATTTTTGTTGTTATATGGTAATTAGTGAGTGAAGAACCCCAGTACACAACTACCTTAGAAAATTTTCTTATGAGTCGTAGGGTAAAGCATTTTTAAAGGATTCATCTAAGTTAAATAATCAAATTAACTAAAAATGAAACTCACCCCTAAGAAAACAAGTGAAAGAGCAATTTGAATTACAACATGACTTATCAAGAGCTTTTTAATGCTATATTAAATTCCTAGGACCGAGTTTAAGACTTGGTCTACCTTGCTGGAGAGTGACATTTTCAAAGAACATTGGCATGTAATATATAAAATTGCTGATTGTCTATTGACTCAATAAAAAATAAGGTTTATCATTGACTTTAATACACTGATACCTAACAGTATTAAAATGTCTGGGAGGGGTAAAAATGGAAGAACATCGTGGACGGTCACCGTCTTTTTTAGAAGCAGTTATTGCTCTATCATTAATTATTATAGTGATTGTTGGAGCAATTAGAGTTGAATTAGTACTTGAGACACCATTAGTTTTGGGTGCATTAGTAGCAGCTTTATTTGCACTATATCTAGGTTATTCTTGGGACCAAATCCAAGAGGGAATGGTAGATGGTATAAAAAATGGACTAATAGCTTGTTTGATACTAATGATAGTTGGAATGGTAGTTGGTACCTGGATTCTAGGTGGTACTATTCAAACGCTAATATACTATGGATTACAAATGTTATCACCATCAATTTTTTTACCGATAACTTTTATTTTGTGTGCTTTAACCTCATTATTTATTGGAAGTTCTTTTGGAACAATCGCAACTATGGGACTCGTTCTTCAAGGAGTAGGAGGCGGCCTTGGTGTTCCTGTAGGAATGACAGTAGGGGCTATTGCCTCTGGAGCAATTTTCGGGGATAAGTTGAGTCCTTTGTCAGATTCAACTAATTTAACATCAGCAATGACAGGAACTAATTTATTTGATCATATCAAATCTATGTTATGGGTTACAGCTCCTGCAACAGTGATTTCACTTATACTTTATATAATTCTCGGAATTAATCAAAGTGGAAAAGCAGTTGATTTAGAAGAGGTAAACATGATGTTAGGTACCCTACAAGATAACTTTAACATATCTTTTCTAACACTGATTCCACCTGTTTTAGTACTTATTTTATCTATTAAGAAGGTATCAGCAATACCTACATTAATGATTAGTTTTCTTGCAGGTTCTTTATTTGCAGTTATTACACAGGATGCAAGTTTAAATTCAATAATAAATGTATCAGCAAATGGATATGTTGCAAATACGGGTGTCGAATACGTAGATGAATTATTAACACATGGTGGAATTAATATGATGATGGGTACAGTTGCTATGATTTTAGCTGGAACTGCAATGGGTGGAATTTTAGAACGTTGTGGTGTGCTTAGAGTACTGTTAAATAGTCTCTTACAGTATGTGAAAACTCCTAAAGGATTGATATTATCTACCCTTGCCTCTTCATATATCATGCTTTTAGCATCAGCGGAGATGATGGTATCTATAATAGTACCTGGTAGAACTTTTCAACCAGCTTATAAGGATATGAACATTCACTTAAGTGTATTATCTAGAACATTAGAAAGTGCAGCTACTTTGGGTTGTATAGTTCTTCCGTGGGGTGTTGTGGCAGTTTACGTACAAGGGGTATTGAATGTAGGGTTTGAATTTATACCATATACTTTTATAAGTTTTCTAGCACCTATAATAGTGATCATTTATGCATTAACTAATACTGCTCAGTGGGAAAATGAAGAAAGCGAGTAGATAATTTAAGCTCCCTTTTAGTAGACTTTTTAACTACTAGAAGGGAGCTTATTAACTAAAAAGATAATTTATCAGTTAGATTTACTTCTAAATAGGGATAGTCAAAGGAATCATTAGGTTCAATTGCAGGTACTTTTTTTTGAACACGTTTTGTCAGTTCAGTATTGTAAAGAATAAGGGTTAGATCTTTCTCTAGGTCTAAACCATTAGAAAGATCATGGTATCGATATTCATATCTAAAATAATCTTCAGCTATGTTTTTATTTGCACTGCTAAATAGATCATTATTAACTAGTAGTGGTTTTGAACTTTTCTTTGTAGCATTATCTTGTTGTGTAATCAAGAGCTAAGGAACGTGTTGTAGTTTTAAATCTAAATCATCAAGGTCAGGATTTAGCTCATAATCTATGAAAATAATTAGTCTATAATGATATAACATCATTTTCTTAGGTTTTAACACTAAGTTTCCATCAGGGGTTTCTATTTCACCTTCTAGATCTATTACTTTTTCTTCAAAAAAGAGATTAAAATTCCAATTATTTCTGTAGCCTAGATATCCTATTATAGATAGGATTAATAATAAAATGATACATATTGAAAGAGAGACTCTTTTTAAATCTATATTTGATAACATATAGTATCACTCCAATTAGGCTTTATATGTTCTCTAAACCTTTGGTTTTTCCACACTATTTCAATCATCGTTTTTTTTAAGGTTATCTTTTCTTTCTAATAAATTAATAATTTTTTCATTTTGTTCAATTATTTTTTTATTTTCTTTTTGTAGTTCTATTAATGCTATAAAATGAAGCACTACCAATAAAACTGTGATAACTAAGATAAAAAGAACGATAATAATCCCCTCCTAAAAATTGTTCTCTTTTTAATTTTATCATTAAAATTAATTTATTTAAGTACTATTGTTTAATTTATTGAAAAATTTTGTAAATCACATGATATAATAGAACTTGAATAAGGATATGAGGGGGCATAAAAAATGTTAGTTTTATCTAAATCGGATGTGAGAAAAAGTATAACGATGAAAGAAGCTATGGATGAGTTAGAAAATACGTTTGTTCAATATTCAATGGGAGATACCAAGACTCCTTTGAGGATTCATTTAGAATTAGATCAGGTAAATGGTGTAGGACTATTTATGCCTAGTTGGTTAGAAGCAAATAAAATTATGGGGACTAAATCCCTATCAGTTTATTCTGATAACCCTAGTAAAGAAAGACCAGCTATTCAAGGGACAATGCAGTTATTTGATGGTATAACAGGAGAAGTGCTTACGGTAATGGAAGCTTCATATTTGACTAAGTTAAGAACGGGAGCTTCTAGTGGGGTCGCTACAAGATATTTAGCACCGAAACAGTCAAAAACTGCTGCTATTTTAGGTACTGGTGGGCAGGCAAGATGTCAGCTTATGGCTATTTTAACTGCTATGCCTTCTATAGAAAATGTAAAGCTCTATAATAGAACAAAAGAGAAAGCAGACAAATTCAAAGCTGATATGGAAAAAGAGTTTTCAGGTATTAATTTTTATATCGAAAATTCTCCTAGAAAAGCAGTCGAAAATGCACAAATAATTACAACATGCACTAATTCTAAAGATCCGGTAATAGATAAAAGAGATCTTGATCAGAAAGTACATATAAACGCTGTAGGTGCTTTTAAACCTGAAATGCAAGAAATATCTGAAGATATTATTACAAGTGCTGATAAATTAATAGCTGATAACAAAGAAGGGGCGATAGAAGAAAGTGGTGATCTAAAGATTCCATTAAAAAATGGTCTAGAAAGTAATAGGGTAAAAGAAATTGGTGAAGTGATATCTAGACAAATCCCTAGTAGAGAGGATAAAGATGATATTACAGTATATGAAAGTGTGGGTATGGGGTGTTTAGATGTAGCTGTTGCAGGTGTAGCATATAAGAAAGCGTTAGAGACAAGAACAGGACAGAAGATAGATATAATGGATTAATATCACAAATAAAGGAAAAATTTATATTATATAGAATTATGTAGAAGTGAGTATAAAAAGGGGAGGGGTAAGCTTATATGAAACTATTAACTGGTTGTTTGGTGATGATACTTATGGTATCACCATTAGTTTCTACAGGTCATGCAGAAAATGATCTATCTTTATATATAAATGATCAAGAAATTACAGCTGATATGTACATCGAAAATGGTCGTACACAACTAGATGGAAAAGTTGTAACAGATCTTTTAGGTTTAGAAACAAAAGGTTATGTACCATTACGTGAGGTTTTTGAAGATAACAATGCTACTGTTTACTTTGAAAGTAGTACTAATACAATCTATGTATCTAAAAAAGAAGAGCTCTCAGCTGAGGATATTGTAGTAAAAGCAGAAGAATTTATGGAAAAACAAAATACCTATCGAATGACTGGTGAAGGTGAAATGAACCTAGATTTTGATCTGCCAGAACAAGCACCAGAAGAGACTTCGAGTGAACAAAATATGACATTTAATATGAAGGCAGATGTAAGACATGATCCTTTTTCAGTGTTTGTTGTGCAAGAAATGGATGTACCAATGCATGATCTTTCAGATGAAGTAGAAGGTTCTAAGTTATTTATGACAGATGAAAAAATGTATCAAAAATTTGAAGAAGATACTTGGATAGTAAGTGAACTAGATGAGTTAGGTATAGATGGAATGCAACATCTTATGAATTTAGATCCTGCTTCTTCACTAGAGCTTTCTAAGGATTATGGTGTAGATTATAGTTTAAATGAACAAGTTGTAATTGATGAAGAGGATTATTATCTAGTTAATATTTCATTAGACCAAGATGGCTTTAAAAAACTTTTGAAAGATCTTTATGATATGGATGATATGTTGGATCTATATGAAGATGAAGAAGTTACAAAATCTATGAAAGAAGTATTTGATAGTTTAGATATTACTATGGACTATGATATGTATGTAAATAAAGAAACTTTTGAGACCACTAAAATTGAATCAAAAATAGACTATAATATAGAAGAACTGAGTATGTCACTAACACAAACAGCAGATATTTACGATTACGGAGTTGAGTTAGATTTTGTGGACATAGAAAATACAATAACTTTTGAAGAACTTCATGAAAAACAAATGGAACAATTTGAAGAAGAATTCGAAAAACCAGAAGAGACTACAAAAGAAAAACCTGAAGAATTACAAGGGACAGTTGCTGAAAAGTTTAACTTTGAAATAATTGGGATAGATGCAGGTGCAGGAATTATGCATATCACTTCAAAGGCTAAAGACAGCTATGAGAGTCTTGAGTATTTTGATTCAATGCATGCGTCACAGAATGCTATGGAAGCTGAGTTACAAGCATCAATTGAAAACGAAGAATGGGTAGTTGCAACAGGATGGACCCCTCACTGGAAATTTTCTAAATGGGATCTTGAATTCTTAGAAGACCCTGAAGGGGTATATGGAGAAGGTGAAGATATAAAAGCTGTAGTAAGAGAAGAGTTAGAAAAAGATATGGAAGATGTACATGAGTTTATCGATGAGTTTTATATGACTGATGAAGAATTAGGTGAAGTTATGAACCTTATTGATTATAAGGCCATGGATGAAGAAAAAGCTCGAGAAAAATGGGTAAAAGAAAATGACGAAATTGTAAAAGATTGGGTACCTGAGGACTTTGACGGTGAGGGTAAAGAAGTGCAACTGGGTTATATGAACTGGCAATGTTCAATTGCCCAGGCACATACAGTAAAGGAAGTATTACAAAGTTATAACTATGAGGTTGAACTTATTGAAGCATCACCAGCACTAATCTTAACAGATATGGCTGATAGTGGTATTGATGTTTTTGTTTCAGCTTGGGAAACTACTCATGAAACTTATTTAGATAAATTTGAGGATGATATTGAAGTTCTAGGGCCAGTCTATGAAGATGCTAGAATAGGGTTAGTAGTTCCGAGTTATGTAGATGTTGAAAGTATTACAGAATTAAATGAATAGAATGATTAACCTGAGGACATTTTTTGTCCTCAGGTTAATTTATTTTGACAAACAGTTGTCACAATAGTAAGTTACAATATTAACAAAGAATTTAAAAATGGAGAGTTTGTTATGTTACTTAAGTTTTTACTAGTTGCAGTTCCATTACTTATCGGATCAAGTATTTATATAGGTTGGAGGCCAGAAAACTTGATAATGTTTTCCTGGTTTGAGCTATTAGGAATCTCTGAATTAATAGCTTATTTTAGAAGTTTGCTGTCAAATTATGATATACCTAATTGGATTTTGTATTGGGTTCCAAATGGTACTTGGACTTTTTCTTTTACTGCTGCTTTGGCTTTTAATAACTTAAGGAAAATTTGGCTGATAGTACCTGTGCTAGCCGGTATTAGTATTGAAATAGGTCAATACATTAATTATTTACGGGGGACGTTTTGTTTTGGGGATGTATTTGCTCATATTATTGGGTCTTTATTAGCCCTAGTGGCTATAAGGATAGTTTTATCAAATAATAAGGGGGTTTTATAATGTTAAAACAAGTAGTGACAGTGTTAGTAATTTGTTTGTTTTTAGTATTGGCAATTGGAAGTGGGGAAGAAGAAACTCCAGAGGCAGTGGATGAAAAAGAAACTGAAACAGAAGAGATAAACACAGATGAAAAAGAACAAAAAGAAGAGGTATTTACTATTGGTGATACAGTTGAAATGGGAGAATTACAGTTTACTGTAAATAGTGCTCGGTTTGATACTGGGGATGAATATTTTAGTCCTGATGAAGGTGAAAGATGGTTGGTTATTAATTGTACTATTGAAAACCTATCAAGTGAATCTACTTCAATTTCAAGTATGATGATGTTTGATCTCGTAGATGAAGAGCATTATTCAAATGATCTTTCTTTGGGAGCTGATACTGACGGCCAGTTAGATGGTGAGCTAGGTGCTAATAGAACAATGAGAGGTGAAATTGCTTTTAGTGTTTCTAAAGAGCACAGTGAATGGGAATTTATATTTGAACCACAATTGTTTGGATTTGGTCAGGCAATATATGAAATTAAAGAGGAAGAGCTAGATTAAATAAACCATGATGAACCCAGATGGGAGTATTTTTCTAGCAAGGGTAGAATAATTGTTACTTAAGTGATTATGTTTGATTTTGAGGTGACTTTATGAAACTAGATAGGTTAGTAAGGTTAATGTCTATAGCTGAAAAAATCAGACGAGAACCAGGGATAGTCTATGATGATTTAGCTAAAGAACTTGAGGTGTCACAGCGCACAATTAGAAGAGATATTAATATATTAGAACAAGCTGGGTTACCTGTACAGAATTATCAGGGCCTTAGGTTTATGAGTGATGTAGAGCTACCAAGGGTACAATTTGATCCAAATGAAGTAACTTTTTTACTTTTAATGACTAATTTTTTATCACATTATGGGATAGATAGCAATATTCCTGAGAGCTTATTAAAGAAGTTAAGAAAACATTTACCTGAAAAGATGATTGATAAATATCAAACACTACAAAGAAGTGTTTTAATACATCCTCATGATAACGAACAGGATGGTAGAGAGATTGTAAAAAGACTTAAAGAGATTATTGAATTAAAAAATAGAGTACAGATTTATTATCAATCTAATTCTTCTAAAAATGAAAGTTGGAGATTAGTAGACCCTTATGGTGTGTTTTTTAAGAAAAGATCATGGTATATGGTGGGATATTGTTATAAAAATGGTTCTATCAGGATGTTTAAATGTAGTCGAGTTAAAGAGATTAAATCTCTTCAAGATAAATATGAGATTCCAAAGGAGTTTGATTTAGAAGATTTTTTATCAGACAGTTTTGAGCTTATGAAAGGTGAACCTACGAAAATCAAAATTAGATTTAAAAAAGAAGTGGCTTCAATAATCGAAGAAACCGTTTTTTATAAAGGTGAAAAAAAGACCAAATATAATGAAGATATTATATATGAACTGACTGTGGCTAACTGGAGAGAAGTTTATTCTTGGGTACTTTCTTTTGGGAGAAAAGCAGAAATTTTAGAACCAAAATGGATGAGAGAACAGATAATATCAGAACTAAAGGATATGGAAATATTATATAGTTCTATAAATTAGTCAAAATTAGGGCTGCCCTGTAGCATTTGCTGTATAATTCTAACTAAAGGGCAGTCTTAAAACTATGTATAAGCTCTTAAAGATGTTGTTTTATTAAGGTTATGTTAAAAGTTAAATACTTGTAATTTGTTTAAATGTAATATTTAGATGAAATAAGAAGGAGTGAAAAGATGCCAAAGCTCAAATTCTATAATAGCATTAGTAATAGGTTTGCTATCTATTTTGTAATTATTCTTATTTTTGGCACTAGTATTATCGGTTTTTTTACATATAAATATATGACTAATACATTAACTGGCGAAGTTGAGATGGTTGTATCACAAAAAGCTGATGATGTATCGCAACTTATTAGAGAAAAACTCAATGTATATATATATGAACTTGAATATCTTGTTGATCGAGATGATATTAATAGCATGGACTGGACCAAACAGCAAGAAGTTTTATCAGATCATATTGAAGATTCTAAATATACTGGTATTGCTGTAGTGGATAGAGCTGGACGAGCTAGGTTTATTAATATGGATTCTGTCTATGTAGAAGATAAAAGTTATATTAATAAAGCTTTAGGAGGTAAAACCAATTTTTCGGATATTATTGTTAGTAGGGTAACAAATGAATTAGTGATTATGGTGGCATCTCCTATTAAACATGATGGAGAAATTAAAGGTGCTCTTGTTGGTAGAATTGGGGCTCATGAAGTAAGTGAATTAATAGAAAACATACAATTTGGAGATGAAGGATATGCATATATAGTAAATACTGAAGGAACTATTATGGCTCATAAGGATAAAGAATTTATTAATAGTTCAATTAACGAAATAGGTAGAAGTGATTTTGAAAATATTGATACTACTATGGAAGATGAAGAACAAGATATTAGTGGCTATATCGATGAAGGTGAAAAAATGTATGCTGGTTACTCACCTATTAAAGATACTAACTGGTTAGTAGGGGTATCAGGAGCACGTGATGAACTTTTAGACAACCTGTTTGAGTTTCAAAGAATGTTAGGGATTATTGCTCTGTTAGTAATATTAACAGGACTTATGATCGCAGTTTACTTTGGAAGAAAAATAGCAGAACCTATAGAATTAATTACAGTACAAGCTAAGTCAATATCAGAAGGTGACTTTTCTAATAGTATTTCAAATGATTTATTAAAAAGAAAAGATGAATTAGGTTTTCTGGGATTGTCATTTAAAAGTATGAAAGAAAATTTGATTGATATGCAAGGTGAACTAGAACACATGGCATATCACGATTATATGACAGGTTTACCTAATAGACTTGCCTTTAAAGAAAGTTTTGATGGAGCCATTAAAAATAACCAGGAAAACAATTACTTTGTATTGATGCTAGATCTAGATAACTTCAAGCTTATAAATGATACAATGGGACATTTATTTGGTGATAGAGTAATAAAAAAGATAGCAAACAAGCTAGATAACATAACTACTGATGATTGTACTGTATATAGAATGGGTGGTGACGAATTTATATTATGGTCTAATTGTAAAAAGGACAAGCAAGCACAAGACTTAGCAAAGAATATTGTAGACTCATTTAATGACTCTATTCAAATAGATGAAAGCAATGTACCGATATCTTTTAGTATAGGAATTGCCTTCTTCCCAAAAGATGGCAGATCTATAGACGAATTATTAACTAAAGCAGATATAGCTTTGTATCAATCTAAAAAGAATGGTAACTCTGACTATAACTGTTATCAAGATGATATGGCTGATGATCCGACTAGAAAAATGAAAATTGAAAAAGAGCTCAAGACTGCTTTAGATAATAAAGAATTTACACTAAAATATCACCCTCAATATAATACAAAAACTGGTAAGATTTGGGGATTCGAAGCTTTAATTAGGTGGAAAAACCCTGAATTAGGTAGTGTGCCACCAGATGAATTTATTGAGGTAGCAGAAAAAAATCATTTTATTATACCCATAGGGGAATGGGTGTTAGATAATGCAATGAGATTTTTACAAGACTTATATGAACAAGGATATAAAGGTTATTCAATTTCCGTTAACATATCTGTTATTCAATTATTACAAGATGATTTTGTTGATACGGTTATAAATACAGTTGATAAATACAACATGCCATACCCTTGTCTTGAGCTAGAAATCACAGAAACTTTGATGATCAAATCCTTTAATTTAGTTGATGATAAACTAAATTATTTGATGGAAAAAGGTATCAAAGTAGCTTTAGATGACTTCGGAACAGGTTATTCTTCTTTAACATATCTAAGGACCTTACCTTTTACCACATTGAAAATCGATAAAGGGTTTGTTGGTGATTTAACTGAAAAATCTGTACAAGGTGATTTGATTGCCTCAATTATAAAAATTGGTAATCAAGTAAATTCAGAGGTGGTTGCAGAAGGGGTGGAAACAAAAGAACAGTTAGATAACTTAAGAAGAAATGATTGTGATCGACTTCAGGGATATTATTTTTCAAAACCCCTTACAAAAGAAGAAATTGTCCACTTTTTATTAAGTGAACAGAAACAACAAACTACATAGGAGGGTTTATTTTATTTATGAAAAAAATTATTATGATAGTTTGTGTTATTTTATTATTAAGTTTAATAGGGGCTTGTACGTTTAGTAAACCTATAGAAACTGAAAAGACAAAAGACAAATTGGATGAAAAAGAAAGGTTTGATAACAAAATTGTTGGTATCGATACAGGAGCAGGAGTTATGATGGTTACAAACAATGCTTTAGATGTTTATGATTTGGATTATGAATTAGTAGGAGGAAGTGACACTGTTATGACAACAGAACTTCAAAGCGCTATTGATAATGAAGAATGGATTGTAGCAACAGGATGGACACCTCATTGGAAATTTAATGAGTGGGATCTTAAATTTCTAGAAGATCCAAAAAATATCTATGGAGAATCAGAAAATATTCATGCTCTGACCCGTTTGGGTTTAGAAGAAGATAATCCTGATATATATAGATTTTTAAGTGATTTTTATTTAGAAAATGATCAATTAAGTACCATTATGACTAAAATTGCTGATGGAGAAGATGAATATGAATCTGTTAAAACTTGGATGGAAAATAACAAAGATGTGGTAGAAGAATGGGTCCCAGAGGATGTAGATGGTAATAAAGAAAGAATTGAAATAGCCTATGTAAACTGGGACTGTTCAGTTGCATCAACTCATTTAGTAGGGGCAATTTTAGAACAAGAGTTAAATTATGAGGTAGTACTTACTAAAGCAGAAGTTGGCCTAATATATAAAGATATAGCTAATGATAAACAAGATGCATTTATATCTGCTTGGTTACCTGTCACTCAACAAGAGTATTATGATAAACATAAAGAAAACTTAGATGATTTAGGCCCTATCTTTGAAGAGGCTAAGATTGGTCTTGTAGTACCTGAATATGTAGAAATTGATAGTATTACGGAGTTATAGATCATTACTACTAGAAAAAAGGCTGTACCTGAACTTAAACTTAGGTACAGCCTTTTAAGTACTTGAGAGTTTTAATTTTTAAATAAAGGAAGTATTTTAAAGTAGGTTACATGCAGCGTAATGTGATTCACCTACCTCAATTAGTTCTGGGTCCTTGGTTTTACAAGTTTCATTAGCCACTAAACAACGGTGATAAAAACGACAACCTTCTGGTAAATCGATTTGGTCTGGTAATTCTCCTTTTATTTTAGTTCCTTTTCTTTTTACATCAGGATCTGGTGAAGGTACTGCTGAAATTAAAGCTTGAGTGTAAGGGTGTACTGGTTTTTCAATCACTTCATTAGTAGGGCCGATTTCAACAATTCTTCCTAGATAAAGAATGATTATTCTATCACAGATATATTTTATAGTTGATAAATCATGAGAAACATAAAGCATCGATACACCCATATTAGATCTTAAATCTCTTAATAAGTTTAACACCCCAGCTCTTATTGAGACATCTAACATAGAAACTGGTTCATCAGCAATCATTAATACAGGGTCTAAAACTATACCTCTAGCTATCGCGACTCTTTGTCTTTGCCCACCACTTAACTCATGTGGGAATCTATTTAAAAAATCTTCTGGGGGGCGCAATTCTGCTTTATCTAGTGCATCTATTACTTTTTCCATTCTTTTTTTGTCATCTTTGAAACCATGAATTAGTAAAGGTTCCTCAATAGTCCTTTTGATAGTAAATCTTGGATTAAGTGTCTCATAGGGATCTTGAAAGATCATTTGACAGGCTCGTCTGAAATCTTTTAAATCACTATCCTTAAGTTTATTTGTATCTTCTCCATTATAAAATATAGTACCAGAGGTTTGTTTTTGAAGTTGTGCTATAATTTCTCCTGTAGTTGTTTTCCCAGATCCACTTTCACCTGCTAGTCCCATAATTTCACCTTTTTTGATTGAAAAACTAATATCATCTACAGCTTTTACGTACTTTTTTTCTTTTTTAAACAATGTATATAAGAAACCGGTTTTTACAGGATAATATTTTTTTAAATTTTTAACTGAGATGATAGAATTATTGTTGTGGCTCAATTAAACCACCCCTTTTTTCAATTGCCGTTTTTTAACATCTTCCCATGTGTTTCTATGTTGAACTTGTTCTCTATGTTCAATATAATTCTCAGCATGGTGGCAGGCTACTTTGTGATATTCTTTAATTTGTTTAATAGGTGGGTCTTCTTTTTCGCAAATTTCACTACCAAATGGACAACGCTGATAAAATCTACAGCCAGCCGGTTCATTTATTAAATCTGGAGGATAGCCAGGTATTGAAATTAGTTCCATATCTCTTAAATTTATACTCGGGAAAGCATTTTGAAGTCCCATTGTATATGGGTGTCTAGGATCTTTAAATATATCTCTTGTTGTACCATATTCCATTATCTTACCAGCATACATTACACAAACTAAATCACAAGTTTCTGCTACAACAGAGATATCATGGGTAATGAAGACCATAGAACTTTTTAGTTTTTGTTGAATATCAATAATCTTTTGTAAGATTTTATCTTGAACGACCACATCTAAGGCTGTAGTTGGTTCATCGGCAATAATCAATCCTGGGTCTAGTGCTAGAGCCATTGCTATGATTGCCCTTTGACGCATTCCACCACTCATTTCATGCGGATAAGCTTCTAATCGTTTTTTTTCTAGACCAACTATATCAAATAATTCAGAAGCACGATTATAGGCTTCATTTTTTGTAGTATCTTCATGATTTAAAATGGCTTCTATGATTTGGTCTTTGACCCGATAGACAGGGTTTAGTGCATTCATAGCACTTTGTGAAATCATAGAAATTTCATTCCAACGATACTTTCTCATCTTTTCTTTGTTCAATCCAACTAAATTTGTCCCTTTATAGATAATGTCGCCTTCAACTATACGACCATTATCTGGTAATAATTTTAAAATAGATTTGGCAGCTGTTGTTTTTCCACATCCACTTTCTCCAACTAAGCCGAGATTCATACTTTCAGGAATTTCAAAGGAAATGTCATCAACTGCTTTTAGGTCACCTGCTTTTGTATTATAATAAATCTTTAAATTTTTTACAGTTAATAATGACATATCATCGCCTCCTTAACTGGGGATTTGCAATAATTTCTAGTGCTCTTGAAGTGAAGAATACAGCGACAATTAGTAAAGAAATCGCTATGCCTGGGGGTATAACCCACCACCAAGCATCTCGCATTGCTCCGGCCATAAAAGCTCTTTGTAGAATTTGTCCCCAGCTGATCACAGTTGGGTCACCAAACCCTAGAAAACTTACACTAGCTTCAGCGATGATAGCTTGTGCCATTCTAAGTGACATTTCAAGTAATGCCAAAGGTAGGACATTTGGCAAAATGTATAAGAAAATAATTCTTAAATTGCTAGCACCTGCAACCCTAGCAGCTTTTACATAGGGACGTTCTTTAACAGATAGTACTTGTGCTCTTATGATACGAGCAATTGTACGCCAACTTAATATTGTGATTGCTAAAACTATGTTAAATAAACTTGGTTCTAATAGAGTAACTAATATAATCACAAATGGTATAAAGGGAATGGCGTACGATATATCCACTATTCTCATAAATAAGTTGTCTAAAAAACCACCAAAATAACCTGAAATCAAACCTATATTGGTACCGATAAAAGTTACAAATAGTGCTGCTAATGCACCCACAAATAAAGCAACTCTTGATCCCATAATTACTTGACTAAAAACATCTCGCCCTCGATTAGTGGTCCCAAATAAGTGTTCACTTGATGGTGAGTCTGTTCTTCTTAGCTCGCCATTTTCATCTCGGTGTCTTTCCATCTCGTCGTAAGGTGCAATCATTGGAGCGAAAATAGCGACTCCAACAAAGCAGATAAAGACAATTAAACCAATTATCGCAAGTTTATCTTGTTTAAATATATCAACAAACTTACTAATGAAGTTTTTCGTTTTTGATAAGAAACTATTTAGTGGTGACTCTTTGGTATCTATGGGTTTATTAATCTGTGGATTTTGGTTGTTGGTCACAATTATCACCTCGCTTTAAAATAAATTATTGATAAGAAACACGGGGGTCTAAATATGCATAAAGTATATCTACTAAAAAGTTAAGTACCATTACAATAAAGGCTAGCATCAAAAAGGAGGCCTGTGCTAAGGGATAATCATGACGTTCAGCAGCTAATACTATTTCTCTACCAAGACCAGGCCAGCCAAATACATATTCAAGTGTAACGGCTCCTCCTATAGCCATGCCTAAAAATAAAGCCAAATTTGTTACAACTGGTAGCAAAGCATTTCTTCCCGCATGTATAAACATTATCCTAGATTTTCTAAGTCCTTTTGCTTCAGCCATTTCAATAAAATCTGCTCCAATTAAATCCAACATTGTGTTTCTCATTATTAAGGTGGGGCGTGCAATATAGTAAATACTAGACATTAATACAGGTAAAATTAAGTGTTTTAAAAAATCCATACTGAAATATAATTCAAAGAAGTTCTCTGAACCATGACCGGGTGTTCTCATTCCTGAATGAGGTAACCATTCTAATCCAAAACTAAAAATCATTATACCTAGCATGCCCAGGAAAAAAGGAGGTAGTGAGCGGCAAATAAGAACTACTGCACTCATTCCTGATTCAAGTTTAGAACCTCGATACCAAGCACCAATAATGCCCAGTGAAACACCGATTGCATAAGAAAAAATAATTGCTGTGATCATTAAAATAATTGTATTCATAGCATAAGTAGAAATTATTTCAAATACTGGTTGACGATAATGAAAAGATATACCAAGATCACCTTGTAGTAAGTTACCTAAGTAAACAAAATATTGTTCGTGAAGGGGACGGTCTAACCCAAACCTCTCAAGTAACATTTCTTGAGCCTGAACAGACATTTCCGGTTCTAACATTGAAGCAGTAGGATCACCAGGCATTAATCTAAACATGAAAAATACAAGTGTAACTACTACAAATAAGCTTACGAGGACTTGGATTAACCTACGGATAATGAATTGTTGAAGACCCAAATATTTCACCACCTTTAAATAAACATTTTAATTTCTAAGTTTTATAATCTGGGGCTAAAAATAAGCCCCAGCTATAATTGATTATTCTGGATAGTAGATTCTACCTTCACTATCCCACTCGTACCCAGCTTCTTCTAAAATGCTACGAGCTTTATCCATGTCAAACTCATATTCTTCTACGTCTGGATTTCTCCAAAAATCGTTTGCAGGAGAAATCACTCTTCCTGCTCCCCCAGGCATTGCATAACCATCTTGTAGTACATCTATTAAAAGTTCATGATTAATAAGATGTCCCATGGCGTGTCGAACAGCCTTATCATCAAAAGGTGGTTTACTGTTGTTTAAGCTCATGTAATTTAAACCTATCGAAGGATGTGTTTTTAGTTCAAGGTGGTCAATATCGTCTACTCTATCGACATAATCTGATTCAAAACCTTCCGCAACCATTTCTATTGCTTCTTGTTCTAGACCACCAAACTGTCCTTCCTCGTGGCCATAGATAATATAATTAATTCCATCCATATCTATTTCGTCTGCTTCAAAATATTCTTCGTATTTTTCAATTTGTAAATATTCTCCTCTTTGCCAATCTGAAAACTCAAATGGCCCACTTCCAATAACAGGAATATTTTCATATTCATCAGGGTGTGATAAATTTTCTTCTTCTTCAATATCTTCCCATATATGCTTAGGTAATATTGGGATTTGACCTAAAGTATTTGTTAAAAATGGAGCATATGGATCTTCTAATTCAAACCTTATTGTGTCATCTTCTAACAGCTCCACTTGATCGATTGGATCTAAGAATCCTTCAAAATAAGGTACACCTACATCAATCATATTCTCAAATGTAAAGACTACATCATCAGGGGTTACTGGCTTTCCATCATGAAAAGTCATGTCATCTCGTAAGCTTACATCTACTTGATCACCTTCTTCTGAAACTTCAAAGTCTTCGGCTGCCCATGGTTTTGGTTCTAAACCAGGGCCTACTCTTACTAACTTGTCATAAACTAACCTTAATAACTTCCATTCAAAAACTGACGTTGCAGCATATGGATTAACTGTATCTAAGTCTTGTAATCCACCGATTCGTAATTCACTATCATCTGTAAGTGGCTCACCATAGAATGGTAACCATTCATTATACAATCCTTCTGGTGTTTTAATCATAGTATCTTCGTCCCATTTTTCAGTGTTTAATGCATTAAGGCCTTCGACATAATATAAAACATACATTGGAGCATCTTCTGCTAATTTTTCCTGAGCTTCATAAATAAGTTCTTGTCGTTCATCTGTGTCCATCGCTTTTCTTTGTGCTTTTGCTATTTCATCAAATTCATCATCTTGATACGCGTGAAAATTATTTCCACCTTGTACAGCTTGAGAAGAATGGAAGAGTGTATAGGTGAACATATCTGGATCAATTCTCTCTATTCTACCTGACCACCCCAAGATTAAACCGTGCCAATCTTTTTCACCAGGAGCCCTTCTAGCCCTATCGACCAATGTGCTGTGCTCTAAAGGCCTTACATCTACCTTGAAACCTAATTCTTCCATATTTTCTTGAATCATCAGTGCTGCTTCATTTCTACCTGGATCAAATTCCATAGTTGTTGTGTGAAGCGTTAGCTCAGGAACTATCCTTTCTTCCTCTGGTTCATCTTTGTCAGCGACTGGGTCTTCTTCACCACATCCCATGAAAATAAAGGTAGTGGTAAGAGCTAATAAAACAATGATTAATAACTTTAGTGGTTTTATCAAATTTCCCCCTCCTTTGAAATTAAATAGTCTCTCGGAATTCACCGATTTTGTCAGGAACGCGTTTCTCTTGTTCCTGTTATTATTAATCCTCCTACTTTAAGTAAGGGGATTAATAAATTGAAGCTAAAAAAACTGGAAATTTTGAATAAAAAACGAAAAATAAGTCTAAAAGCACTTGACATTGCAATAATACCGCCACAATCGAGTTGAGGGATATTTTTTCCCTAAATTCTACGATTGGGGTGTCAATAATGAAGCCTTTAGTTGTTTACCATGAAGATTATCAAAACTTTGTTTTAGAAGAGTTAAAAAACATTATTCAGGGTGGAGCTTTTACTCTTGCAAATAGTGATTGGCCTGTTTTAACCAAACTAACTGATCTTTCATACCTAACAACGTGGATTTCAAGCTCTTACTCTAAAAAAGGTCCTCCACCTCGCGATCCAGCTTCTATGCTTAGGTCTTACTTGCTTCTTTTGTTTACTTATCCTTCTCTGGGGCTCACTGAATGGGTTGATATGATGAAAAAAGTACCTCTTTATGCTAGCTACCCTAAGTGGTTTCTTCCCTTCAGATATACCCGGTGTTGGAACTTTCTACGACTTTTTTTCTCGTCTATGGGGACTAGACAAACAAAATTTTTTAAAAGACAAAAACGAAAAAAGAAGCGTCAGAAAAAGCTGAAAAAAGGTCAAAAGCAAGCCCATAAAAACCCTGGTTTTGTACATAAGCTTGTTAAACGTTTTCTTAATCACGATGCCTAGTTACCTGGTGACAGATTGTTTGAATTTTTCCATTCACAGTTTTTAGAGACTTCAGCTAAACTTGGTCTATTAGGTGTTCTAAATGCTATCGGACTCGCTGATGATGGAACCCCTTTAGAAACTGCTGTTTATCCTAGAAGTAAACCCAACTTGTAATTGTCGTGCCCAGGGTATAGCGGAACTGCACCCGTCCTCGCCTTACTCACAACCCGATTGTAGTTCAGGGTGGGATAGCTCCAGAGAAAAATATTTCAATGGATACCACCTCTACATGATTTCTACTAGCGATAGTAAGTATGACTTACCACTTTATCCAAGACTTCAACCAGCATCACGAAATGATAGTATCAGTCTGGTCGCTATCCATTGAATTTACCACAGGTCAACTAAAAAGTGGTACATCAGGCTTTATTGTATTATGATGTGTCAACACATCGATGCATGGTACAGCGTTATCTGTGAAGAACCTGCCTTAATTTCTACCTTGTTTTAGTTAAATTGTCAGCTACTTTTAAAAGCATATAGTTGTAAGCTTAATATTTATGCTCTTTTTTAAATAAAGCGTATTTTAAATTTGATTTAGATCGTTAGGTTATAGTATTTCCAGTTAATTGTTACCTTTTTGACAAAAGTTCAAGTTTTTATTCCGAGAGGCTATATTAGAATAAACTTGTTTAATTGTTTTGACTTTGTTTTATTATCACCCCCCTAATTGAAAGTGACTTTTATTAATTATATATAGTTAGTTTTTTTCATATTATTACTCTTTGTCCAACAATATAGATATAATTAATGTTGTTTTTTCTGACATGCTGTGTATCAAAGGAGATTTAACGATTTACTATAAAATCTCTAAAACTTAATCAATAAATCTGTTAATAAAATTGAAAAAATATACAATAATAATGAATTTTCAAAAAACACGGCGGTTAGATTATGGAGATAGATTCATTAAAAGAGTCACTTTAAAGGATAGTTTTTGTGACCTTAGGTTTCAAGTTCATTAACTACTATCAAAGGTTCGAAAAGAGAAATTGATGAAGTCTCAGAGATAAAAAAGAGTGGTGGTTTTGGAACATGTTCTTTTACAGACATAAATGATGTTAATTTTGCTATTAGAGAAGCTAAGAAAGCTAGTGATTTAATAACTGGGAAAGAAAATTTAGAAAATGTTGAAGTACATAAAGACTATGAGAGTTGAGCCTAAAAAGGATCCTAGAGAAGTCTCTATTAAGGATAAAAAAGCTTTATTAGAAAAGACGTAAAAAATTATTATGGATAACGAAAATATTGTAGATCTTAATTCAAATTATTATGAACAATTTACGGATACTTTAATTCTTAATAATTACGGAACAGAGGTACGACAAGAAGAACTTATTTGTGGTATTTCATTTAAGATAACATAGATCTATTAGATGCTGGACCTATTACTGGAGGAAACTATGATGTGATATTAGATAGTGATGTACGTGGTCTTTTTATACATGAAGCCTTTGGTCACTTGAGTGAGGCTGATAATTTAATTGGAAACGAAACTTTAGCCAAAATAATGATACTAGGGTCTGAGTTTGCAATGGAAAAATTCAATGTAATTGATGATCCAACAAAAACAGGTCACCCAGGTAGCTATGTCTATGACCATGAGGGAACAAAAGCTAAACCTATGTACTTAATAGAAAATGGAAAACTTAGTGGTAGATTATATTCATTACAGTATTAGGGCGAAAAGCCCACGATTGAAAGCGTGCTTTTCGCCCTGATACTGTAATAAAACGGCATCATTTCTTCCAACAAAACTTCTATCCTGTCTAAAAATTCTACTAACAATAATATCAGCTACTTTATGTAAATTGATTTCAGAGAGAGTTTTTTTATGTAACTTTGGGTTTTCAAGTCTAAATGTTTTCGCAATTAAGTTTAATTCAGTTCGACTTTTTGGCTTTTTAGAACTTTGTAAAGCATCTTTTAGGGAAAATTTGAACAAAAAAACAATTGCTACAACACCAAAAGGATATGCAATCCCATAACCTACAGAAGCTAAAGGATCTCCTGTGGCTTCAAGAGAAGTCGCTAGTCCTGGAGTACTTGTTAGATAATATTATAATAATCTATATATTAGAAAAGCAAGTTATCTGATTTTACAGGAAACTTATTCATTAAGATTTTAAAGATTATGTATACCTTGATTAATAATGGAAAAAGTAATAAAAGAAAATAAATCACTTTAGCTATAAGGAGGGCAAGTTTTATGTCACAAATTAAGTGTAAAGTAGAGGAGTGCTACTATAACGATAATTATGTGTGTGGAGCTTCTTCTATTGAAGTTAAATCTAGTGTGACAAATAACATAGTTAATGATACTAGAGATACTGCCTGTGAAACTTTCGTTCCAAAAAGAGAGCAGTAACATACAAAATAATCCAAATAAATATGACCCCAAATGAGGGGTCATATTTTATTATGAAGGATCATCATCTTTATTAGGTGGATGCATAAGCTCTTCTCCATTTGGCCCTTCATACCGTCTCCAGATACCTGTAATAGCTGCTACAAAGAAGATCACTAGTAATATCCAACCATGAAAAACGTAAGGTGTTACTTGGGCAGGGGAGATAGGTTCAATAAACTCATACTCATTTGTAAGCCTACGTATAGTTGTGATAGCTAGTAATAAACCAGCACTCCAAGGATAGATATAGCCTAATGCAGAAGTTTGTGCATCTAAAAAATTTGCTCTTCTATAAGGATGAATATGATGATCCTTACCTATTTGTCTTACAAAAGGTGCTGCTGCTACTTCAGCTGCAGTATTAATAGTGATCACACTATTTAGTAAAGCAACCATTGCCCAGTAAGCAAGTTCAGCTCTCATAATGACACCATTGATTTTAGCTGTAATCCATTCTCTGAAATCTTCCATGGCACCACTTAATCTAATCATATGGCTACATGCTACTATCAGTAATATCAAAATGGCATACTCTACATATCCTGCTAAACCGTCGACTAATGCACCTGAAATTGTCGCCTCTTGAGTGTTAAAATGTATAATTGCACTCAAAGGTGCGAGACCAAGTAAAACATTGACTAGTATGCCCACAATTATTCCCCAGGTTAGTGACACTAGTAAATGGAATCCACTAAATGCTAAAATTAGCACTAGTGCAAAGGGGATTAACAGTAATAACCCTGAGGGATCGGCGTACTCTTCGATTATAGCTGTTGTTCCTTCAACTCCTGCTGCACCTTGTGGAGCAGCACCTAAAATTATATATAATATAAAAGTTGGAATGGCTGCTGTGATAGCATACTTAAACCTGCTTTTAACGACACCAGGAACATCAGTTTCTTGTGTGGCAGCTGATACAATCGTGGTATCTGAAATAGGAGCCAAGTTATCTCCAAAAGCAGCACCACTGCATATGGAAGCTACTAATATAACAGGATGTGCACCCATTATTATTCCTGCAGGATACATCAAAGTAGCAAAAGCAACAACAGTACCATAACCTGTACCTACAGCTGAAGCAAAAGCTGCTGCTAATAAAAAGTTAATTGCTACAAACAAACCACCTTCGACTCCAGTAATATGTGCAATCCACACTAGTCCTTCAACAAGTCCTCCCGCTTGAAGCACTTCAGAAAACATTCCTGCAAAGAACCATGCTACAATAGCAACAGCAGCAATTGTTTGAGTAAATCCTTCAAAAACTGCTTGAGCATAGATGTCTCCACTATTTTTACAGATAGCCATTCCAACGATCAAACCTATAATGGCACCCATAGAGAGCCCATTGGTGGTAATCACTCCTAAAAAACTTGCTATAATAGCCCAGATTACGAAAATCAGAATTGGAACAACACCACCAAAAGAACCAAGGTGAAAATTTAGTTCTTTAATTTCTTGTTCTTCTTCCATGAAAAACTCCCTCCTTTTAGTAATACATTTTTAGTGTAACCACACTAAAAAGAAGCATACTAAAAACACCCATCATTTATTGATGATGGGTGTTAAAGAAGTTTTATTTATTTTTAAAATAAAATAATCCAAATAATAAAAGGAAAGTAGTTATGATCGTAAGAAAGATTAGGACATTAATAGCACCAAACTGGAAGATAAGTGGAGCTGAAGCTGCTGTAAATAGACCGCCTCCGACTATAGGTTCGAATAAAATTTGTTTGTAGCCAAAACTTTCTAGTGCCGGAGTTTCATTTTCTGGGTCCGCTACTTTCATTAATAATAGCCCAGTAGCAGCAACTCCCATGGATTGTCCGAAATCACCAATTGCTCTTTCAAACCAATAAGAAGTTAATACTTTTGGTGCTAATATTCTAAAGACAAAAATAGTCCAAATAATACCACCTATAGCTAAAACAGTGAATGGGATAATATTATCTCTAATAACTGTAAGTTGAAGAGTTGCTAAAGAACTAACAATTAATATATCTAATGCAAGTCCTTGTATTCTAGAAATAAAATCTTCATCTAAAGTTTTATAACCATCTAGTCTATCTAATGCAAATTGAGTTATTATACCTCCTACCATTGCTAATGGAAAGAGAGGAACATATTCTATTAGGTAAACACCGGTGGCTTGTCCCCAAGTAACATCCTCAAACCATACAAGGCCTTCAAGGATACCGTAACCTAGGAGAATAGATAGTGCAATATAACCAAAATGTAATGATAGTGGTTCTATTGATTCAGCTTTTGTACTTAAATGTCCTGCTGGTGAACGTTGATCTAATTCTGTAAGTCCCTTTTTTTCAATATCGTCTCGAGATTGAGGTTTAGAATTAGTATTTAGCTTTTTATTACTTACTCCCCAGTTGATAAGAGATATACCAATAATAGCTCCACCTAACACACCAACAGTTGCCATACCTGTAGCAAGGGCTTCACCATCTTCAAATCCCATTTCTGCAAAGGTGTCTGCAAGTCCAGCTGCAGTACCGTGACCACCAACAAAACCTATTTCAATTAATGCTCCTGCCAGTGGATCGACTCCAAATACAGGTGTTAAAATGAATATAACAAGTAATAGTCCCACAATATATTGGCCAAATGAAAAGATATATCCTAGAACAACCTGTGGTCCGGCTAAGGTCCAGACTTTATTTAGGGTAGGCAATTTTTTACCTAAAAAAAGAGAAGCAAAAACTACATTGATCATCAAACCTGGTAAATACGCCCAAGTCTCTAGACTGTGTTCTGGAAAAATACCAGATTGAAACCAATAAAAAATATTAGAGAAGTCAAATAAATTTCCTAATACTTCTGGTCCTAAAATTAAACCTACAAACCCAGCTATAACTGAGCTTGGAAGGAATAGATCTTGTAATAAAGAAACTTTAACTCTGATAAATTTACCAATTAATAGCAATACACCTAATAATAGAATGCTGAAACCTATAGATAGTTGAGTCACTAGAATCCCTCCTTAAAAAAACGTTTTATATCTATTTAATGTATTAAACCCCGAAAAAAACTCGGGGTCTAAATTACATTATACAACATTCGACGACAATCTACAAACTTTCTATCTAACCACTTAAAGACTTGACAGATTATATAAAAAAATATATACTATAACAAATTGATAGATGGCTCCTTTAAGATAGTCCCGTGAGACTATCAAGGAATTATATCGAAGTTATCTTTGAATTGGTGTACCATACCAGTTTAGAGTTACTTAGATAGTGGTATATATTCCCTGTGCCTCACGGTAACAGGGATTTTTTTATACCCAGTTCCTTTCCGAGCTAATTTGGGGGTGATACTGTTGGATACTAATGAAAAAGCTCTTATAATGGACCAAGATAAACTGAAAAGAACACTTACAAGAATTTCTTATGAAATCATTGAACAAAACAAAGGAATTGATGATCTAGTAATTATAGGGATTAGAACTAGGGGAGTTCCACTTGCAAAACGACTTGCTAACAAAATAGAAGAAATAGGTGGAAAAGAAATACCGACAGGAGTTTTGGATATTACACTATATCGGGATGATTTAACTACATTATCAGAACAACCAATTTTAAAAAAGACTGAAGTACCTCTAGATATCAAAGGAAAAAAAGTTATATTAGTAGATGATGTCTTATTTACTGGTAGAACTGCGAGATCAGCCTTAGATGCAGTAATTGATTTAGGACGCCCTAAGCATATTCAATTAGCTGTAATAGTTGATAGAGGTCACCGTGAACTTCCTATTCGTGCAGATTATGTTGGAAAGAATATTCCTACATCAAAAAAAGAACTAGTTTCAGTCAAATTAACTGAACTTGATGGAGAAGATAAAGTGGTTATTGAAGAACTTTAAAACAAAATATATGGCCCTTTAAATTAGTCCTGCGAGGCTAATAAGGGAGAGTCATCTAAATATAGACTCCTGTAAAGACGGGGGACCTGTGCCAGATTTAGATGTATAACTTCCTATTAGCCTTGTATGCAAATAGGAAGTTTTTTTATGTAAAAAATACAAGGGAGGGATATATATTGGTTCTTAAAAGAAAGGATTTATTAGGGTTAAAAGATCTTTCAAAAGAAGAGTTAGAACTGATTCTTGATACAGCAGATAGCTTAAAGGAATTTGCAACAAGAAAGTATAAAAAACTTCCCACTTTAAAAGGAGTTTCAATGATCAATATGTTTTATGAGCCTAGTACGCGAACTCGAGCTTCTTTTGAATTGGCCGGAAAATATCTAGGTGCAGACACAGTTAACATTAATTCTTCAGCTAGTAGTGTTGTTAAAGGTGAAAGTCTTGTAGATACAGGGAAAACTTTAGAAGCTCTTGGAGTTAATATAGTAGTTATGCGCCATCCTATGGCTGGGTCTTGTAAGTTATTAGCAGACAATGTCACAAGTTCTATTATAAATGCAGGAGACGGTACTCATGAACATCCGACTCAAGCTTTACTTGATATGATGACAATTAGAGAACAGTTAACTAGTCTTAAAGGGAAAAAAGTGGCGATCGTAGGAGATATAGCACACAGCCGTGTTGCTAAATCAAATATTTGGGGACTTACAAAATTAGGTGCAGAGGTGGCCCTTTCAGGACCTCCTACATTACTAGACCATAATAAGTTCACTAAACTAAATGTTACATGCCATCATAAAGTTGAGGATGCATTAAAAGATGTAGATGTTGTTATGGCTTTAAGAATACAAAAAGAAAGACAAGGAACTACTTTAATTCCGAGCTTAAGAGAATACGCTAGACTATATGGGATAACAAAGGAACGGCTTTCATTAGCTAAAAAAGATGCACTATTATTACATCCTGGACCAATCAATCGGGGGATTGAGCTTACTGGAGAAGTAGCCGATAGTTTAAAATCTCGTATAAATGAACAGGTAACTAATGGTCTAGCTATTAGAATGGCATTACTTTATTTATTATCAGGAGGTGAACAGAATGGCAATATTGCTTAAAAATACTCAAATAGTTGGTGAAGATAGGCAAGTAGATATATTGATTAAAGACGATATTATTACAAAAATAGAAAAAAACATTTCAATAGATTCTACAGGAATCGAAATAATAGATGCTTCTGAGTATACTGTTTTTCCTGGGTTTTGTGATATGCATGTACACTTAAGAGAGCCTGGTTATGAGGCAAAAGAAACGATTGCTTCAGGGACAAAAAGTGCTGCTATGGGAGGTTTTACAGAAGTTTGTTGTATGCCTAATACCTACCCATGTGCAGATAATAGTGGAATTATCCAGCAAATAAAATACAAAGCCCATACTGAAGGTGTAGTTAATGTACACCCAATAGCAGCTATAACAAAAGAACGTCAAGGTAAGGAAATAACTGAAATGGATGAACTAACGTTGTCTGGAGCTGTAGGCTTTTCTGATGATGGTAATACAATCATGGATGCAAAGGTTATGAGAACTGCTCTTGAGTATGCAAAAATGTTAGATGTTCCTCTGATAAGTCACTGTGAAGATAAAAATCTTTCTAATGGCGGAGATATGAATGAAGGAGCACTTGCCATGATGCTTGGGCTTTCAGGGATACCCAATCAAACAGAAGATATAATAGTAGCACGAGATATAATGCTTTCTAAATTAACAGATTCACATGTTCACATTGCTCATGTTAGTACAGAAGAATCAGTAAACCTAATAAGACAGGCTAAAGCCGATGGACTACAGATAACAGCAGAGGTGACTCCTCACCATTTACTTCTCACTGAAGATATATTAGAAAACTTTGATCCTAATTCAAAAGTAAACCCTCCCTTTAGAACTGAACAAGACAGACAAGCGCTTTTAAAAGGGGTAGTAGACGGAACTATAGATTGTATTGCAACTGACCATGCACCTCATACCCCTGATGAGAAGAATGTAGAACTGACTAACGCTCCCTTTGGATTAGTCGGATTAGAGACTGCTTTTTCAGTTTCAAAAAAAGCATTAGTTGATTCTGGGTTATTAACATTAAAAGAACTTGCAACTAAACTTTCTTATAACCCACGTAAAATTTTAAAGATACCTGGTGGAGAAATTAAGGAAGGAAAACCAGCACAATTAACTCTAGTTGACCCTAAAGAGAAATATCTGGTAGATTCAAAAGAATTTCAGTCATTAGGTAAAAATACACCATTTGATGGTTTTGAGTTTACTGGCAGAGTGAAGGCTACCATTGTTAATGGTAAATTTGTAGTAAAAGATGGCAAACTTCAAAAATAAAGGAGGTAAACTATGGGTGCTAAACTATTATTAGAAGATGGATCAATATTTTACGGAACTCCAATTGGTACAAAAGAAAATATAGAGGCAGAAGTTGTTGTTACAACAAGTATGACAGGTTTTCAGGAAACACTCACTGACCCGTCATATTGTAATCAGATAGTGACTTTCACTTATCCTCTAGTTGGAAACTGTGGCATAAATAGACAAGACTTTGAATCAAGCACTTCTCATGTATCAGCTATTATAACTAAAGAACTTTGTGTGAGCCCTAGTCACTTTGAAAAGAAAATAGATTTTGACGAATATCTTAAAAGCTGTAAGATAACTGGGCTTACAGGGGTAGATACTAGAAAACTTGCTAACCTAATTCGAACCAAAGGAACTATGAAAGGGAAGGTGATTTGTGATGATGAAAAACCAGTATCTACACCAACTAATGATTTAGTTAAGACTGTTACTACTGTAAAGCCTTATGTAGTTCCTGGGGGAAAAGATAGGATAGTTGCTTTAGATTTTGGAGTTAAAAAAAGTTTACTTGAATCGTTATCTAACCTAGAAGCTACAGTTATAGTTCTTCCGGCTTTTAGTTCATTTGAAGAAATCATGAGTTACGAACCTGATGGTATTTTGTTATCAAATGGACCTGGTGATCCAAAGGATATCTCAGAGGTAATACCTACTATTAAAAAATTACTAGAAGAACAAATTCCACTTTTAGGTATTTGTTTAGGACATCAGTTATTAGGACTGTCCTTAGGTTTTGAATCAGTTAAAATGAAATATGGTCATAGAGGTGGAAACCATCCAGTAAAAGATCTAGATACAAAAAAAGTATGGATAACCTCTCAAAATCATGGCTATACTTTAAAGGCAAGTGAGGTCTTAGATAATATTCGAATAACTCATGTAAATTTAAATGATGATACTATAGAAGGTTTTGTTCATAAATCACTACCAGTATTATCAGTACAGTTTCACCCAGAAGCAGGTCCCGGACCACAGGACTCAAAAGATATCTTATTTAATTTTAGTAAGCTAATAAAAAAATCTAAGGTAGGTGATTATCATGGGTAAAGATAATAATTTAAACAAAATATTAGTTATAGGATCTGGTCCTATTGTAATAGGGCAAGCGGTAGAGTTTGACTATGCCGGTACTCAAGCTTGTTCTGTTTTAAAAGAAGAGGGATATGAAGTAATTTTAGTTAATTCTAATCCTGCTACCATTATGACAGACACCACTATGGCTGATAAGGTATATCTTGAACCCCTTACTTTGGAGTATCTTAAAGAAATTATTAAAAAAGAACGACCATGTGGTTTATTAGCTACACTAGGGGGTCAAGTAGGGTTAAATCTTTCAATGGAACTGAAAGAATCTAAGATATTAGATGAGTATAATGTAAAACTTTTAGGTACTTCAACTGAATCGATTAAAAAAGCTGAAGACAGAGATATATTCAAAAATACTATGAATGAAATCAATGAACCTATCGCTGAAAGTAAAATTGTATCATCAGTTGATGGTGCTCTAACCTTTGCAAGTACTATTGGGTATCCGGTAATTATAAGACCTGCTTATACCTTAGGTGGTACCGGTGGTGGTGTTTGTAGAGATGAAGAAGAGCTTAAGGAAATTGCACTAAGTGGGTTGAAAAACTCACCTATCGATCAAATATTAGTAGAACGCTGCATTACAGGTTGGAAAGAGGTTGAATATGAAGTCATACGTGATAATAATGACAACTGTATTACTATCTGTAATATGGAAAATATAGACCCAGTTGGAGTTCATACAGGTGACAGTATAGTAACTGCACCATCTCAAACACTGACAGATAAAGATCATCAAATGCTACGAAGTGCATCTATTAAAATTATTAGAGAACTTGGGATTAAAGGTGGATGTAATATTCAATTTGCACTAGATCCCTATAGTAGGGACTACTATGTAATAGAAGTAAACCCTCGAGTAAGTAGATCTAGTGCACTTGCGTCAAAAGCAACGGGTTATCCCATTGCACGAGTAGCCACTATGATCGCTCTTGGCTATAATTTAGATGAGATACAAAACCAGGTAACAGGAACAACATCCGCATGTTTTGAGCCTACCCTTGATTATATAGTCTTAAAACTTCCTAGGTTTCCCTTTGATAAATTTAACTTAGCTGATAGAAAACTAGGGACTCAAATGAAAGCTACAGGTGAAGTGATGGCAATAGGTAGAAACTTTGAGTCTGCTTTTATGAAGGCATTACGGTCCCTTGAGATTGATCTAGGAGATCTTTATAACAAAGATTTAACTAATCTTAAAGATGAAGATATTATTACTAATATTCAAGAGCAAACAGATGAACGAATTCTTTGGATATTTCATGCCATAAGAAAAGAGATACCACTTAGCACTATCCATTCCGTCACTGAAATTGATAGGTACTTTCTCGCTAAGATTAAAAATTTAGTTGATCTTGAAACAAAACTAACTAAATTACCATTAGATAATGAGTTTTTACAAGAATTAAAAGAATATGGTTTTACTGATGAGGTAATAGAAAACTTTGCATCAACCAATAATATTTCAAAGATAAGAAGTTATGCAGAAATAAATCCTACGTATAAGATGGTTGATACTTGTGCTGCTGAGTATGAAGCGAATACCCCCTATTACTACTCGAGTTATGAAAAAGAAGACGAAGTTTTGGTTTCACAACAAGATAAAGTAATAGTTTTAGGTTCTGGTCCTATCAGAATAGGACAAGGAGTCGAGTTTGACTACTGCTCTGTTCATTCAGCACAAGCATTAAAAGAACTTGGATATGAAGCAGTTATAATTAATAACAACCCAGAAACAGTAAGTACTGATTTTAATATCTCAGATAAATTATACTTTGAACCTCTCACATGTGAAGATGTTATGGGAGTAATAAAGAAAGAAAAACCTACCGGAGTTATCACCCAATTCGGTGGTCAAACTGCAGTAAATCTAGCAAGACCACTTAACAATTTAGGTACAAATATTCTCGGAACTAGTGTAAGTGATATGGATAGAGCTGAAGACAGGGATAAGTTTGATAAACTATTACAAGATTTAGACCTAGATAGACCAAAAGGAAAAACGGCAAGAACTAGTGAAGAGGCTTTGAAAATTGCAGAAGAAATAGGCTTTCCGATAGTTATTAGACCGTCTTATGTCCTAGGTGGGCAAGCAATGGAGATAATACGAAGCAGTGAGGAATTAAAGTCTTATATCAATTGGGTAGTTAAAGTATCCCCTGATTATCCTATCTTGTTAGATAAATTTATTCAAGGTATAGAACTAGAAGTAGACGCTGTTTATGACGGAGAAAATGTATTAATCCCTGGGATTATGGAGCATATCGAAAAAGCGGGTGTACATTCTGGAGATAGCATGGCAGTTTTTCCTTCAATATCACTTACAAAAGAACTGAAAGATAAAATAGAGTATTACACTGAGAATTTAGCAAAGGGTTTAAATGTAAAAGGAATTATAAATATCCAATATGCTTACCATGATAACAAATTATATGTAATAGAAGTTAACCCACGATCATCACGAACTGTACCTTTCATAAGTAAAGTTACTGGCTTACCTTTAGTAAAAATAGCTACTAAAGTAATGATGGGATATAGTATTAAAAATCAAGGGATAACACCTGGCTTGCATCCAGAACCAAATTACTATTCTGTTAAAGCACCAGTGTTTTCTTTTGCAAAACTAGCACAAGTAGATACTACTCTAGGCCCGGAGATGAAATCTACGGGTGAAGTATTAGGGATTGATTATAATTTAGATAGTGCTCTTTATAAGGCTATGATTGCAAGTGGTTTCAATATAACCTTATCAGGGGGAGTACTTGTAACGGTTGCAGATAGGGATAAAAAAGAGGTTACCCCTCTTGTAAGAAACTTAAAAGACCTAGGTTTAAATATATATGCAACACCAAAAACAGCTTCATATTTAAGTTCACAAGGAATTGAAGTAGAAGAAGTTTCTAAAATACAAGAAAGCTCACCTAACTTACTAGATCTTATTCAAGATAACAAAATCCAATATGTTATAAATACATTTACTAAAGGCAAAGAACCTACAAGGGATGGTTTTAAAATTAGAAGAGCAGCAGTAGAAAATGGTATTCCTTGTCTAACTTCTATAGATACTTCTAAAGTTTTAGTAAATGCTATTAAGTCATTACAATCTGAAGAAATTAATCGGGTACAATCACTACAAGAGTACCTAGAGAAAGGAGAATAAAAATGAGTACAATTAAACAAAAATGGGTTAGTGAAAAGACTGTAGTCGTATCTAATAAGCCCATTACAAAAGATTGTTATCAATTAGTATTAAAATCTCCTAAAATAAGTTCTCTAGGTGAACCAGGTCAATTTATAAATATTTTAATGGCTCAGGAAGAAATGGGTTTTTCTACAGACCCACTTCTTCCTAGACCATTAAGTATTTACGACCTTGATAAAGAACAAGGTTATGCATCAGTTGTATATAGAGTTGTAGGAAAAGGTACTAAATTACTATCTCAGTTACGTTCCACTGATAAATTAAAAATAATGGGACCTCTAGGTAAGGGTTTTAAATATAGGTGGGATGAACAAAAAAATCTTTTATTAGTAGCTGGAGGTATTGGAGTTTTCCCATTATTTCTTTTAGCACAATCATTACAAAATCAAGGCCATCACGTTAAGTTACTAGCAGGCTTAAAAAACAAAGAAGAACTTCCTCTCATAAAGCCTTTTATAGATTTAGGTATAACAACTGAGATTTCAACTGATGATGGTAGCTATAATTATCAGGGAACAGTAATAGATCTGTTAAAGTTAGACCTTTTAGATAACCAATATGATTTTTGTTATACATGTGGTAGAGAAGAAATGATGAAAACTGTAAATAATCTAATGGTACCTAGAGATATTTCAGTACAGGTTTCATTAGAAAAAACAATGGCTTGTGGTGTTGGTGCATGTCTTGGTTGTACCTGTAAAACTAATTTAAAACAAGTATGTACAGATGGACCTGTTTTTTCTGGAAATGAGGTGTTTATTAATGAATAATTGTGTTGATTTACGAGTGAATTTTGCAGGTATTAATATGAAAAACCCTGTAGCAGTAGCATCAGGTACCTTTGGTTTTGGTACTGAATATCAACCAGTTGTTGATCCTTCAGATTTAGGTGCAGTTGTAGTTAAAGGACTTACATTAGAACCTAGAGACGGAAATACAGGAACTAGACTTTATGAAACTCCTTCAGGTCTTTTGAATTCTATTGGTCTTATGAACCCAGGTGTAGATTATTTTATAGATAATATTCTTGAGACTTTGAAACAAAGAGATATAAACGTCATTGTAAATATTTCTGGTAATAAGCTTGAAGAATATGCTAGGTTAGCTGAAAAACTCTCAAAGTGTGAAAATATTAAAGGTCTTGAAATTAATGTATCGTGTCCGAATGTAAAAAAAGGTGGTCTAGCTTTTGGTGTAGACCCTGAACTTACTTTTGACGTAGTTAATACAGTTAAAGATAATACTGATTTACCAATTATAACTAAGTTAACACCAAATGTAACAGATATCAAAACTATTGCTAGAGCTTGTGAACAAGGAGGTACTTCAGCTCTTTCGTTAATTAATACACTTAAAGGTATGGCTATTTCACTAGATAGTAAAAAACCAGTATTTGATAATGAAGTAGCAGGTTTATCTGGCCCAGCAATTAAACCAATTGCTCTTCGATGTGTTTTTGAGGTAAGTCAAGTAGTTAATGTTCCGATAATGGGACTCGGAGGTATATCAAATGTAAATGATGCTATAGAAATGATAATAGCAGGTGCATCTGCTATCGCTGTTGGTACCGCAAATTTTATGAACCCAACTGTTAGTAAAGAAATTATTGAGGGGCTAGAAAAGTACTGTATAGATGAAGGTATTACTGACATCGAAGAGTTAGTGGGTCTTTCTCATAGAAATAATTAAAACTTTGGGAGGGAAATAATTTGAATAACGATAAACTGATTGTGGCCTTAGATGTATCTTCAGAAAAAGAAGCAATAGCAATAGTAGAACAATTGGGAGACCAGGTTAATTATTACAAAGTTGGAATGGAGCTTTTTTATTCAGCGGGTCCAGAAATAATAAAAAAACTACGAAAATATGATAAACAAGTTTTCCTTGATTTAAAATGTCATGATATTCCAAATACAGTTGCTAAAACAGGTAAAGTTTTAACTGAACTAGGTGTTTCTATGTTTAACCTCCATATTTCAGGAGGGAGAGAAATGATGGAAAGAACAGTCGAACATGTACAAAATAAAGCAGAACACTTAGGGATAACCCCACCTAAAATTTTAGGTGTTACTATCTTGACTAGTATTGATAATGAAACATTCCAAAAGGAAATTGGATTTTCTGGTTCGATTGAACAAAAAGTAAAAGAGTATGCTTTACTAGCTAAATCATCAGGCCTTGACGGGGTTGTCGCTTCTGCAAAAGAAGCAGCTATTATAAGTGAAGCTTGTCCTGAGAACTTTTCTATAGTCACACCTGGTATTAGACCTAAATTTTCAACAAAGGGTGATCAAAAAAGGACTCTTTCACCAAAAGAAGCGTTACAAAAAGGTTCAACTCATTTGGTTATCGGACGTCCAATAACAGGTTATCATGACCGAGAGTCGAAAATACATGCAGTTTCAAAAATATACGAAGAAATGTTTAATTACGAGGGAGGTTTTTAGTATGTATCAACAAAAAATATATAACTTATTTAAAGAAGCGGGTGCTATTATGGAAGGACATTACCTTTATACATCCGGTAAACATGGAAGCCACTATATTCAATGTGCTCAAGTTTTAAAATCACCATATTATACAGAAATATTAGTTAAAGAGCTAACTAAGAAGTTAACAGGTGAGTATGATTTAGTAATTGGACCTGCCGTTGGTGGTATTACTTTATCTTATGAAATTGCAAAACATTATAATGTCTTTGGACTTTTTACTGAACGAGAGGATGGAGTAATGAAACTACGTCGTGGCTTTGAGATACCTAAAGGTGCAAAAGTATTAGTTGTAGAAGATGTAGTTACTACGGGTGGTTCTGTTAAGGAAGTAATAGATGTAGTAGAAGATGCTGGTGGAGAAGTTAAAGATATTGCAGTACTTGTAGATAGGTGTAAAGATATTAAGAAAAGTAAATTAAGTGATTATAAAGATAAATATCATGCATTATTAAAATTAGACCTAGAAGCATATGAACCAGATGACTGTCCTTTATGTGAAAAGTATGGTCGACCTATAAAACCAGGAAGTAGATAAAAAGAACTGTACCTCTATATTTAGGGGTACAGTTCTTTTTATCCATCTGTATAAAAAATAGCTATACAACCCGTTGGTAATATTTATAAAAACTATTTGTTACTAAAATTTAGCACCTATATAATTTAAGTATAAGAATACAATTTCAAGGAGGGGATATTTTGTTAAGTGCAATTTCTAAGATAAGTGAAAAACAAATGAAACAAAAAGCTCGTGAGAAAGCAGAGAAACATTATCGTGAAGGTGACTACTTATGCTCTGAAGCAATATTATATACAATTAACGAGCTTTTAGAGGAACCGCTCCCCAAAGACGTAGTAAAATTAGCTTCTGGCTTTCCTATAGGGTTTGGCGGAGCAGGATGTTCTTGTGGGGCAGTATCAGGAGGGATTATGGCATTAGGTCTAGTTTTTGGACGAGCTGAATTTAAAAAAGATAATGAAAAAATAATGAAAGCTTCAAAAGAATTACATGATTGGTTTGTAAAAGAAAACCACAGTAACTGTTGTAGAGCTCTTATTAAAGATTATCAATTTGGAAGTCAAGAACATTTAGATCAGTGTATTTACTTTACAGGAATAGTAGCTGAAAAAACAGTAGAACTGATATACAAGTATTAAGATTATCTATGTTGCAGCTAAGGCTGCAACATTTTGTTTCTGAAGTATTATTATACAATTTTAACAATTAGTTAAATATACATAACTGTGGAATATGATTTAATATAAACTATTTAGGTTGATTTTAAAGAATCATCATAAATTTTTTAAAATATTTGATACATTAAAACTCCAATAATCATTAAAACAACTCCTATTATGTCTGTTGGCGATAAACTAACAGCAGGGTCACCAAACAAACCAAAGATACTAATGATCATACTGACGGTTATTTGTGTTACAATTAATATAGTTACAGAGTGACTTACACCTAACGCACCTATACCTTTCATAATAGAAAAAACTATAAGTACTGCTAATACTCCACCTAATAGGTAATCAAACCTTACATTTGTAATATTTGTAAAGTTTGGAGGCCCTTCGAAAATAAACATTAAGGCTACTGCAAGAAAGAAGCCTGTGCTATGTACCCAAGTATTTGTGTGCCACAAATCTACTTCTTCACTTAATCTAGTGTTAAATACCCCTTGTAATGATACAAAAATACCTGCAAGTATTGAATAAATAATTCCTTGTACCATATCTTTGCTCCTTTCAATGTGTCTAAATATATTCCTATGGTTTATTTTATCTTTGTTTATTGCCTTTCATACTCTTAAGTAATTAGGTATAGTTAGTAATTACTGGTGTATAAGTAATTTTATACACCTTATTTTACTCTTATTATAAGGTGTAGTTTCCTTAATTGCAATATTGAATTGAACTAATTTCCAACTGTAATATATGTAAGCTAAACAATTAAGATTTCTCGGTAATATTTGTTATTAGAGTTTAAAAATTTTACGATAATTCAGTAAAATTGGGTAATTTTTGTTTTCTTTTTAATCTTAATTAGGTCATTTTAATTTGACAACATGGTAAGGGTAATATTTAAAATTTCTGGTAATTATATTATTTATATAGAGGAATATTGATGAAAATAGCGAATTTATATTAATTAATGTGAAATATATAACCAAAAAATAATTTAGTCATGATTAAAGAGGGGGGGGATCTTCAGAATAGTTGGAAAGTATTTACTCTATTCAAAAAACATAGGAAACTGGTGAATAATGTGTTTACTTAAATAATATTAGATGGAGGGATATATGTGTCAAATCAAGATAAGGTTTACAAAACACTAGATAGTCTAAATATTGACTATAAAGCGTATAAACATGAACCGGTTTATACTATTGAAGAAACAGTTGAACAAGTTCCTGAAACGGAAAAAACACATTGTAAGAATCTATTTTTGCGAGATTATAAAGGGAAAAATCATTTTTTAGTAATTTTAACAAGTGAAAAAGTTGTTGATTTAAAAAAATTAGCATCTCAAATAGATAGTAGTAGATTGAGTTTTGCTTCAGCTCGTAGATTAAGTAAATATCTAGATTTAGAACAAGGTTCTGTATCTCCTTTTGGTTTAATAAATGATACTGAAAATGAGGTACAAGTTATCATAGATCAAGATGTTCAAAATCAAGATAATATTACATTTCACCCTAATGTAAATACAGAGAGCATTACCATTTCGTATAATGACTTTGTAAAGTATTTAGATTGGGTAGGTAATAAGTATTGTTTTCTTAAAATATAATCTTAGTAAAATAAACTAGGCACCTTTCTCTATACAGAAGGGTGCTTTTAATTTATTAAGGTTGTTTTTAGGAAAACCTTAATGATATTTTTCCTAAATATTAACATTTATAAAATAATAATATATAATAGAAATATACAGTGAAATAACCTTTTGTAAGCGTCAAACTATCCCCACATAGTAAAACAGCTAAGATTGTGTCATAATTCCCCCAACTAACTAAGGTAGGGGGAATTTTCATGTCACAACCTAAAAACAAATATGAAAAACGAAGAGAAAGCTGGAAACAGCACATAGCTGAGTTAAGATCCAGTGGCATGACCACTAGAGAATGGTGCAATACACACAATTTAAGTATCACTAAACTGCGTTACTGGCTCAGAAAATACAAAGATGAGGATTTGAATAATTACAATAATACATCTGAGACTCAGTGGCTTCCGTTGAAAGTTGATAATGCCAACCAGGTAGAACAGGACACTTCCCAGATGATAGTTAAAGTAGGTCAGGCTTCCATAGAAGTAGGTCCTGGTTTTGATAAACAATTACTAAAAGATTTAGTAAAGACTCTTTCGGAACTATGCTAACAGAAGCCAGTGTAGAAAGAGTCTACCTGGCAGTTGGCAAAACAGATTTGAGAAAGTCAATAGACGGCTTAGCAGTGTTAGTACAACAGAGCTTTGAATTAGATCCATTTTCTCCATGCCTGTTCGCTTTTTGTAATCGCAAGAAAGATAAAATCAAAATACTCTACTGGGACTCATCGGGCTTTTGGCTGTACTACCATAGATTAGAAGAAGGTAAATTCCAGTGGCCCGATGATACTACTACACAGACAGTAAGCATAAGTTACCGTCAACTGCGCTGGTTACTCGATGGATTAGCTTTAGATCAACGAGATGCTCATGACCAAGTAACCAGAAATAGAATTTTGTAAAAAAACACTGATTTCAAAGGTTTTTAGTACAAAAAGTCGAATTAAATTAGTATGACAAATCAAGAGAAAGCAATCCAACAATTACAAGATAGATGTACTGCATTAGAGCGAGAAAATGTCAGGTTAGAAAAAGAGAATAAATTACTCAAAGAACACTACCAGCTTAACCGACATAAACAATTTGGAAGCTCTAGTGAAGTAACTCCAGATCAGATGCAGCTTTTTAACGAAACTGAAAAAGAAGCTGATGTTTCTGCAAAAGAGCCTGAAC
>NZ_NIQC01000023.1 GCF_002216005.1 Natranaerobius trueperi | reverse complement strand
GTTTTTCTCTCTTTCCATTTCGACTATTTGTAGTTTCCTTTTCTCGGTAATCATACTTTGAGTAACCCAGTTCATGATCAAGTTCACTTTCTAGCATTTCTTCTATTAGTTCACCAAATTGCTCCTTCAAAACTTCTTGAATATCATTTACATCTTTTAGTTTACCTTGTTTCATCATTTCTCTTACTTGCTTTTTGTCTATTAAATTCATAACGGTGCAAACCTCCCATTCTATTTTTATTATACATCATTTCGGAAGGTTTACACCGTTTATTTTACACTCTCGTGTACTATAAAGTAGGCATTGAAC
Source organism: Natranaerobius trueperi (assembly GCF_002216005.1). Classification (NCBI taxonomy): domain Bacteria; kingdom Bacillati; phylum Bacillota; class Clostridia; order Natranaerobiales; family Natranaerobiaceae; genus Natranaerobius; species Natranaerobius trueperi. Next base: position 40,955 of record NZ_NIQC01000023.1, on the reverse strand, counting down.
CCAAAGAGGTGATAACATGAAAAAGCAGTCTTCAAACTTAAAACTAATACTGAGTGGTGGTTTCATTGGTCTATCTAACCTAATCCCCGGTATAAGTGGCGGAACAATAGCAGTTATATCTGGCATCTACGAAGATCTAATTTCTGCTTTAACTAGTAGAATATTTAGTCGTGATAATTTGACATTCTTTATATATCTTGCAATAGGTGCATTGTTAGCAATATTAATATTTTCTCAATTGATTGAATATATGATGGGTGAGTATCTAATACAAATGCAATTATTATTTGCTGGATTAATCTTTGGAAGTTTACCTTCTATATACGCTCGACTTGAATATAAAGAATTTCAATTTCGTTATCTTTTGTCTGTATTGTTAGCCTTTTTAATGCCTGTTATTTTTTTGAATCTTCAATCAAATGAAATCTTTAATAACAATGCTTCTCCGTTATTTAATATATTAAGCTTATTTATAGCAGGACTTATAAGTTCTGCAACCATGGTGATCCCTGGTGTAAGTGGTGGCATGATTTTGATGGTTATGGGTATGTATAATACCATTATTTCAGCTGTAAGTAATTTTGATTTAATGGTGCTATTGTTATTTGGATTTGGTGTTTTGTCAGGAGTTTTACTATTTTCTCACCTTATCAAATATTTGATAACTCAATATACTGAGCTCACTTATTTAGTTATCATTGGCTTACTTTTGGGATCGGTAGTAAGCGTCTGGCCAAGATGGTCTACAGGGATGACCTTTTTACTAGATATAGCGATTTTCTTAGTGGGTTGTTTTATGGTGATAGCGGTGAATAGGTTAGTTGATTTGAAGTAATTAATCTTGATAAAGAGAGGAGCATCGAAGCGCATCTCTTTTGAGTCTATTCAAAAGTTACTAAAGGCTTAATAACTCCATCTTCTTTATTTTCCATTATCTTGAAAGCTTTTTCTACTTCATCAAAAGGTAGTAATGTCGGATCAATACGACCGTTTTCTATTAACCTAAGTAACCTAGACACCCTCTCTTTTCCACCAGGGCATAACCCAGTACGTATAGTTTTACCGGACAGTCCAACTCCCCAGCCTAATCGTGGTATTTTAATATAATCACCTTGACCATAATAACTTATATTAGAAATAGTACCTCCACCTTTAGTCACATTTATACAATTTTCAAAAGTATGTTGAGCCCCTAAATTTGCTGCTTTCTAACTACCTAGTGATTGTTTGCATTGTGAAGTAAAACCTCAGTTATTACACTTAAAACATGGAGTAATGGCATTAACAACTACTTAACCTTCTTCATCAAGATAGTCACCCCTTGGGTTAAATTAAGGAGTGAAGATAAAGCAGGAACAGAAGAAGGAATACAGAAGTATCAATAATTTTAGGGGAAACCGAAACAACAGTAATTGTTTTTTTATAAAATTCACCTAGATATCAACGCTCTCGGGATTTGCTGAGACCGCACAAATCCAAAGTTCGCTTATGATTATCTAGGTAAATTTTAACTTAAGCCACATAAACCAAGCCCCGCTCACAGGTTACGCTTGAAACTAAAGACTTGCATTAGAAGTTAGAGCTTAATGAAAAAAATCTAAACACAACTATAAAGGTTATTGATGGGCATAATCAAAAAAGGTTTTTTGCTAAACTTGTGGAATATTAAATTTAGTTAATAATTTTTAATAAAAAAAAAGGGAAGGGAACTTGCGCTCCATCGAGCGGAAGTTCCCTTCCTTCAGTAAATTATTTAGCACTCCAGTGAGTGGGCAATAATTTACTGGTATTTATATTGTACATATTTCACATAATTTAGTCAACAAGGAGCTGGGAATTTTGGGGAACTCTGAGATAATATTATTTTTTGATGAGAGTGGTAAACGGAATAGTTTTCCTGCAACAATGGGTGCCTTATCAATTCCACAAGAAATTTATAATTCAAATATTTTTAATCAATTAAATAAGGAACTCAGAAATGGTGATATTAAATTCCACTGGAATGAGTATTCAGGTTTTAAGCCCCAGAAAAAAGATATTATAAGTACTCTAAAATTGGTGATGGAATGTTACTCGGAATTTTTAAACTTTAATATTATTAATTACTCAAAGCCAACAAATACTTATAATAATGATATGTTTAATAAAATGATATATTCAAAGTTACCTGAAAGAGTTCTGTATGGATTATTACGTGGTTACGGAAAAGATTCTAAAATCCAAGCAAATATTATAATAGAGTATGCTACTGAATATGAGAAAAATAATTTAAATATAAACGTAAAAAGACAATTAAATGAATTGTCTTTATATAGAGGGGAACGATTTAAAATTGATGATTCAACCCTATGTAATAAAAATCAAGAAATCGGTTTAGAATTAACAGACTTAATTCTAGGAATTATTAGAACGATATTATTAAATCATGAAGTTGATGATAATACCTCAAAAGGTAAAAAAGAAAGAATTGAACTTACACTAGATTTACTCCAAATAAATGAATTTTATACATTTTTAAAGAACCTCAAATATTTTGAATGGACAAGTGATAAACAACTAAATGAAGTCTACTTCAAGGATTATATAATGTTGTTTTTAGCAAAGCAAACTGTGAACTTTGGGTGGCAAAAGAGAACGAAGTATTAGGTGCAATTTAAATTTATTGTGATCTCTATATTAGTTAGTGTTTATTTTAACACTAGCTATGAGTTTTAAGAAAAGTGTCGGGGTTTAAGCTCATCAGGAACATGTGACTACTACAGTAGTCGCATGTTCTTTTTGTGGTTTGCCCTGCATAATACATAGTGATGGCAAGTTTTTCTTAATTCAGGACTATGAGAACCATGGTAAATTAGTTCAGGGATGCATAATGAAATGACGAATATTATAATTATAAAACTAAACAGGAAAAACGTGTTAAATAAAGAAGATATAGTCACACGGAAAATATACTCCTAGGTGGAATAAATTACCTATAAGTGTGGAATTTTACTGAGAGAGGGATTATTATGTGGCAAACCACGTATTTTTATAAAGATCTAGGGAAATCATTAGAAAATGCCGTTGAACTAGTAACAGATTTCTACTATAACTTTTTGTTAAAAGAATTACAGAACTATGTAAATGAGAAGTATTCTGCTAACTATAACCAGTTTGAAGAAATATTTAATGCTGTAGATTATTTTGATTTTGAAGATGCAGCATTAATTAAAACTTTTAACGAAGTTGGTTTTAAATCCTATTTCTCACTGTTTATAAATTTAAATTACGAACGAAAGCAAGAAATACAAAACTGCATAAATAAGGCGAAAGAATTTTTTAAGTGTGTTAAAGAAATAGAAAACAAGGAAGAACGTTTGGAAGAGTACTTTGAATCATTTGAACAGGTTGGTCCGTATTTAAAATATATATTAACAAAAAATGGGCTGATTAAAACCGAAGTTTTTGAAGAAAAGCTTAATCATACACAAAAATCAATGAAAACATCTGTTAAAATGACTTTTAAAGACTCGGAATTGTTAACTCAATAATGAAGACTTTACTAGCTGGATGTCATCGTTTATATCAAATGAAAATGTTAAAACTAAAAACAAGGTTAGGTTTAGAATGAATCGAGACTCTGAGTGGCATATGTCCTCTGACTTAAATGAACTGGACAAGCCAGCAGTATAGAGAAGGAGGAGTACTTATGACTTGTCATACTGGAAATGGTAACGATATGACCTATGAAAATTTTATTGAAGCTATTAAGTTAAAAGACATAACGATGAAAAAAATTAACTTAGAAAAATATATTGATTTTGTTGGTGAAGATTATGATGGTAAATTGAACTTTAACTTACCAGAAGCGGATTATAAGATAGCAAACAAGGAAAATTTTAAATATTAAACTACAAAAAAAGAGATCAATTATCTACTTTGCTTTTTGGTAAATAATAGGGTGTACCAAGGAGTTTTATGTTAATATATTAGACTTCTTAGCTAATATATCATGAAAGCAACCGACCAATTATCAACTCTTCTAATAAATCAAAGAATTACTATTAATCTCTATAGAAACACTTGCGACTTACACTCAAGTCGCAAGTGTTTCTTTTTTTGATCCATAGTATAATTAGTTCACCCAAGAGACCCTGCGGAAAAACAAAAAAAGGAGATGAAAAGCAAAAGTAATCGGATTGTTCGGACCAACAAGACTACAGTTTAGACTAATCACAGGTCAAGATGAAAACGGAAACGCTATTCTTCGCACTAAAAGTTTCAGCCGCATCGATGAAGACATCTATCAAACCGCTGAACTAATGTTAGGACTTCAAAAATACGATGCACTTTCCATTCACAGATTTGACGGCAAAGAACTAGCAATCGTAAAAACTTCACCATATCAATAAATGACCCTATAGAAGGTCTAACAGAAACCGAAGTATCACAAGTAATGGACGAAATACTAGCAAAAGGCATCTTCGTTGGGAACTAGTAAGTAAAGTTACTGCCCGAATCGTAACTAGAGAAACCAACACAGTGATAGAATACTAGAAACAGGCCACTAAAACACAACTCCCTTGGTAAGGTGAGCACTCCTTCCCGAGGGAGTTTCAATAGTAGTTTCCCTTAATAAACCTATCTATTTCCCGGGGAATTTCGACTTATCAAGTCAATCTTCTTGATAGTCAGAAAAACCTAAAAGGATTTTCCATACTACCTCCCCTCTCAATTATAGCTTTGAGTACATTGCATTCATCGCTTCAATAAACTCACTCCATATAGGATTTGATTGTTTTTCATAAGATGTTAAATAGTATTGGTATTTATAAAGCATTCGAAGGCCTTTGTTATTTGCCTGGCTTGAGGGATTAAAAAGTTTGCATCAAGTGTGATAACTTGGGTGGGGTTTTTAATAATACCCATTAAAGCAGTATTTAGAGAAGTAATATCAATTTTCATTGTTATTATCCTCATTAAAGAAACTATTTAATTCAGCAATGTCTTTTTCATCAACTTCTACCTTATAATTAAAGTCTTCAGGTTGTTTATTAAACATTCTCAATAAATTATTAAACTCTTCTTCTGTAATTCTATTTTCTTCAAAGTTTCTAATGATAATTTCAATATTAGAAGGTGAGGTACCGATGTTACGAGTGATGGTGTTTAATTTTTCAAATACTTCTTCTTTGGTAGCTTTAGCTATGCGCCCGTAACTGCTGTCATCATGACGTTCATCAATACTATATAAACTTTGATACTGTTTTTCTGAAATAGAGTCTATTTCTAGTAATCTTTTGACAATGGACCGATATGGTAGCCACCAATCACATTGCAATCTGGCAATGAATCGAAGCAAAGCTTTATTTTGTATTCTGGTAAGGTTGTAAGTTTTAAATTCATTGATAATAAGTCCCTTTAATTTGTCTTCGGGTAATAAAAATTCTGCAGCAAAGCGGTTGGCTTTTATCTCAACGGTATCTTTTTGATCTTCAGACGGACGGCTAAGGTGTGATCTAGTTTTTGTTTTAAAATGATACAGTTCATGGGCTATTGCAAAAATTTGTTTGTCATAATAATCGGCTGTATTCAGACCGATGAAAGCAATGTCCTCTCCTTCTTCTAACTTAGAGTAAATAAGCACAGCAGAAAAAGCCGGTTTTTCTCCAACTGGTTCGATAGGATATTCTAAAAGAGAAATATTCAATTTCTCAAGGACTGTAAAAATGTTATTGGCAATTGGTGTTTCATTTGTAAACCCTAATTCTAACCTTAATTTACTGGCAAGGTCTTTGATTTTTTTCATTTGAACTTCATCGAGTTTTAATAAATTATTCATTTTCAAACTTACTCCTTAGTACTAATTGTTGTCGAAGAGATAGCATCATGGTAATAAGTTTTTCAACACCTTCTTTTTCATTTTCACTTAAAGCTTCGCTTCGCATAGCAGTGAAAGAACCTGTTCTTTCTGTTTCGACAAAAGTGTCGGTTACTTCAAAACCTAACGCTTCTGATAATGCTTCTAATTGGGTGACAGACGGAATGAAATCTTGTTTTTCTATTCGCCCAATTATTACTCTGTTTATACCAGTGAGCTTACTTAATTTTATTTGAGTTAAATCTTTCTCTTTTCTTTTGGTTCGTATAAGTTCTGCTAGTTTCTTAGTAGACAACTTTTTCATTTTGGGCCTCCTTTCGATATATATTATGCCCAAGTTGTAAGTTGATGATACTAAAAATTACATATGTGGTCAATTAAAAGGAGTTAAACCTATGATTGAGCGATATATGTAACTGATAATTACATATCAAAGCCTGTTTTATAAAATTTTTGTAAAGTAGGTACCTTTTGTTGTTAAACTTCAAAGAAAGTATTAAAATAACTGAAGGGTACTTATGTAAATATAAGTGTACTATAAAGTAGGCATTGAACCCTAAGAGGTGATAACATGAAAAAGCAGTCTTCAAACTTAAAACTAATACTGAGTGGTGGCTTCATTGGCCTATCTAACCTAATCCCCGGTATAAGTGGTAGAACAATAGCAGTTATATCTGGCATCTACGACGATCTAATTTCTGCTTTAACTAGTAGAATATTTAGTCGTGATAATTTGATATTTTTTATATATCTTGCAATTGGTGCATTGTTAGCAATATTAATATTTTCTCAATTGATTGAATACATGATGGGTGAGTATCTAATACAAATGCAATTTTTATTTGCTGGATTAATCTTTGGAAGTTTACCTTCCATATACGCTCGACTTGAATATAAAGAATTTCAATTTCATTATCTTTTGTCTGTATTTATAGCCTTTTTAATGCCTGTTACTTTGTTAAATCTTCAATCAAATGAAATCTTTAATGACAATGCTTCTCCGTTATTTAATATATTAAGCTTATTTATAGCAGGACTTATAAGTTCTGCAACCATGGTGATCCCTGGTATAAGTGGTGGCATGATTTTGATGGTTATGGGTATGTACAATACCATTATTTCAGCTGTAAGTAATTTTGATTTAATAGTTTTATTGTTATTTGGATTTGGTGTTTTGTCAGGAGTTTTACTATTTTCTCACCTTATTAAATATTTGATAACTCAATATACTGAGCTCACTTATTTAGTTATCATTGGCTTACTTTTGGGATCGGTAGTAAACGTCTGGCCAAGATGGTCTACAGGTATGACCTTTTTCCTAGATATTGCTATTTTCTTAGTGGGTTGTTTTATGGTGATAGCGGTGAATAGGTTAGTTGATTTGAAGTAAAATTAAGGATGAGCAGGTTGTTATGATAGATAACAACCTGCTTTTTTTATATGACTAACTTTTTTAAATACTAGTAGTTTTAGATAAATCCTTTTAAAACTTATGACTTTTCTCTAAGTCTTAAATAAAACTAACTACTTATCTAAAAGTAATGAAAACATTTGTGACTTAGCTCTAAGTCGAGATTATCTCTTTTTTCTAATCCATTATATACTTAACTCATCCTAAAGGCGCCAAGGGATAAAAAAACTAAAGGAGATGAGTTATATGGTAGTTGAAACTTTTGGTCCATCAAGGCTTCAGTTCAGATTAATTGTAGGAGAAGACGAAGAAGGTAAAAACATTCTACGTACAAGAAGCTTTAGTAGAATTAAACCAGATGCAGAAGATGAAGATGTATATGAAGTAGGTGAACTACTTTTAGGGCTACAAAAGTATGAAGCACTTTCTGTTCATAGGTTTGATAGTAAAGAGTTAGCACGGGTAGATAACTAAAAAAAAGGAGAGTGGATTAGATGATAAGAGAATATTTACAGATGATTTTTAGAAACCAGGATGGTAAGAATGTTACTATATCAGTAAACGATCCAAAAGAAGACTTAACTGAAGAAGATATAGAAACAGTAATGGATGAGATCATTGATAGAAATATCTTTATGAGTCCAGGTGGAGAGTTAAAATCTAAAGTAGCTGCAAGAGTTATTTCTAGAGAAACAGATACTGTAGTTGAATATTAATTAGTGTATCACCCCGGGATTTACCGGGGTGATTTTTTGAAATATTTAACTATCTTTCTAGTTTGTAGTACAAAGAGCTAAACTTTAGTGCTATTATATTAGTTGTGAAAACAATCACTGATTGTTTTCAACAAAAATCTTATATAGGAAAGGGTTGAAGGACTATGATTTTTAAAAAACTTATTAACCACAACTATTCAAGTAGAAACAAAGAAAGTATTAAGTACATTGTAATACATGATACAGGTAATCTAAGTAAAGGAGCTGATGCAAATGCTCATTACAACTATTTTAATACTAAAGATAGACAAGCATCAGCTCACTATTTTGTAGATGATAGTAAAGTTTTACAGGTAGTAGAGGATTTTAATGCTTCATGGCACTGTGGTGATGGAAGAGGTAAGTTTGGTATTACAAATAGTAATTCTATTGGTGTTGAGATCTGTATTAACTCTGATGGTGATTACAATAAAGCACTAGATCATACAGTAGAGTTAGTTAAAGATCTAATGTCTAACTACTCTATTCCAATAGAAAGAGTAGTTAGACATTTTGATGCAAGTAAAAAGATATGCCCAAAAACTATGAGTGAAAATAATTGGGACAAGTGGAATAAGTTTAGAGATTCTTTAGATCTTTCCCGTGCTTTAGATATATTAGTTAAAAAAGAGATTATAAACTCACCTAGCTACTGGAAAGAAAATGCTAGAGAAGGAAAAATGGTACGAGGTGAGTTTTCAGCTTCTCTAATTAAAAGGGTAGCAGCAAAAATTTAAAACTCTAGTACTTTTAGCTAAATCTATCAAAATTTTAGGATAATTGCATAAGTCTTAAAAAAACTTCCGACTTAGAGCTAAATCTAAAAAACTCCTGACTTAGCTCTAAGTCGAGATTATTTTTTTCTTAAATCCATAAAAACTAAACTGATGTCACGAGAGAGATGATTCTTTAATAATATAGATAAGGATATTTTTAGGTTAAGGTATTTGAATATAGAATTATATAGGTTATATGGAGGAAATCATATGTCTTTCTAGAAAATTTTAGAATATAAATAAAGTAAGTAGTATAAATATGGTTTTGACGAAACATAATATTTTATTGATAAAATAAACTTGCGAATACCTCATTTAATGGTAGAATACTAACAAAGGTTTTCAAAGTTTATCACCGAGGAGGTGAGTTAAATGTCTACTATCAAGGGAAGTTTTGATTATCGTGAAAAAGTAAATTGGGATGTTGAATATTTAGGATTTTTGGATAGAGAATTTGAAACTTTAAAAAATAGCTTATTCAATTTGAAAGAAGATATTGAACGGGTGATTTGGAGTGAAGATATAAATTCTTTAAAAAAAGATTTTTATATGCTAGAAGATTGGTTTAATAACGAGGGTATGGAAAAGTTTTCTGAAGTACAGTCTAAATTAAAATCTAAGCCTATTACCGGGGAAAATTATTTTTCCCTCAAAAGAAAACTTGAGAGCTTAAATACTATAACAGATAATAAATGTAAAAAAATTAATACAAATATTAACAAGGATGTAAATCAAAAAAATCTGATTTACTTTCTTGAGAACGGAATAAACTGGTTAGATGAAGTACCTGTACTGCTTGAAACATATTTGGATTTTCGAGAAAGGGAAATTGTAGAAGATGACAATTACATCTCAAAGTCATATCGTGATTACCAAAAAAATTCTGATATTTACTCAGGCTCTCATAAAATGTTTAAAGTTTACGTTGAATTAAATAGTGAGGAACTATATAACGATTTAGTTTGAATTATTTAAGTTGGGTGGGGTTAATTATGGCTAACGAAGTTAACAAAGAAGATTACAAAAAATTAATAAGGTCTGTTGATATTAAGGACTTAGAGCTTTTAAGACTTAGTTGTGAAAATTACGTACCTTTTTCAAAAAATGTAACTGCAGCTATTGATCTTGAAATCACAAGTATTAATGACATAAACCTTAATGGAAAGATGTTAGAAATAAAACCAGATTTTAAATTGGTTGTTTACAAAGTAGCAGATGGAAAAACAACCGATGAAAAGTTATTCGAAATCTACTTTACCTATTTACTTAAGTATTCGCTATCAGAGGAAGAGGATTTTCAACAGAAAACCTTGGAACATTTTGTTAAAAAAAATGTTCCTTTGAATGTTTGGCCTTTTGCAAGAGAACTGGTAAACAATATTACAATGAGAATGGGTTTTCCTCCACTTGTTTTACCTGCTTATAAAAATGAAGAATAACAAAACGTGAAAAGTAGGGAGAGGCTATGGTGAAATTAGAGTTTGATGAGACTAAAAAAGGGGAACCGCATTATCTTAGGGATCTACTGAAGTTAATAAAAAAAGATAAAGCGTGTTTAGATGTGATATTTTCAATATTGAAAGGATACACAGAGAAGATAGATGATAGTGAGAGAGAAGACGAGTTTACAGAAGTTTTTAATTCATTAATACAGAATAAAGATTTAACATATCTAGATAAACATGACGTTGAGAGGATAAAGGAAGAATTATTGAGCTTGTACAAATCTGATCGCGATATAGGTGAATTACGTGGTAAACTATTTGAACACCTTGTTGTTTACTTGGGGCCAATGTCATTTTCGGCTAGTAATAACACCGAAGTTTATAATGAAGTAAAGATTTATTATGATGGACAAGTTGTCGGTGACTCTGACCATACGTTTGATATAATATTTTATTTACCAAACGAGACACTTAAAAAAGCACAAGCAGATAACATTGAATGTAAATTAAATTTGAGAAATTTTGTAATGTCAGACCCTAAGAAGACTGTTGATGAATTATCTAAAGAAGCAGGTAAAAAAGGTAAAAATGCAAGAAAAATTAAATACATGAAAAGTGTTCACGAATTCTTTCGTGATAAAGGTCTATTTATTCCAAATATTTATTTTATAAGTATAAATCGTAATAGAGAAATAAAGGCAATAAAAAAATATCTTGATGAATGTGATTATAGCTTTATAAATTGTGTTTATACAAATGAGCTGCTGAATCTACCCAAAATAAAATAAATTCAAATAAAATAGCATGAGATTACAGGGGCTGTCTTAAAAGTAAAAACTTTTGGGACAGCCCCTGATTTTTTCAAATATTTAACTATCTTTCTAGTTTGTAGTACAAAGAACTAAACTTTAGTGCTATTATATTAGTTGTGAAAACAATCACTGATTGTTTAACAAAAATCTTATATAGGAAAGGGTTGAAGACTATGATTTTTAAAAAACTTATTAACTACAACTATTCAAGTAGAAACAAAGAAAGTATTAAGTACATTGTAATACATGATACAGGTAATCTAAGTAAAGGAGCTGATGCAAATGCTCATTACAACTATTTTAATACTAAAGATAGACAAGCATCAGCTCACTATTTTGTAGATGACAGTAAAGTTTTACAGGTAGTAGAGGATTTTAATGCTTCATGGCACTGTGGTGATGGTAATGGTAAGTTTGGTATTACAAATAGTAATTCTATTGGTGTTGAGATCTGTATTAACTCTGATGGTGATTACAATAAAGCACTAGATCATACAGTAGAGTTAGTTAAAGATCTAATGTCTAACTACTCTATTCCAATAGAAAGAGTAGTTAGACATTTTGATGCAAGTAAAAAGATATGCCCAAAAACTATGAGTGAAAATAATTGGGACAAGTGGGATAAGTTTAGAGACTCTTTAGATCTTTCTCGTGCTTTAGATATATTAGTTAAAAAAGATATTATAAACTCACCTAGCTACTGGAAAGAAAATGCTAGAGAAGGAAAAATGGTACGAGGTGAGTTTTCAGCTTCTCTAATTAAAAGGGTAGCAGCAAAAATTTAAAACTCTAGTACTTTTAGCTAAATCTGTCAAAATTTTAGGATAATTGCATAAGTCTTAAAAAAACTTCCGACTTAGAGCTAAATCTAAAAAAAACTCCTGACTTAGCTCTAAGTCGAGATTATCTCTTTTTTCTAATCCATTATATACTTAACTCATCCTAAAGGCGCCGGGATAAAAAAACTAAAGGAGATGAGTTATATGGTAGTTGAAACTTTTGGTCCATCAAGGCTTCAGTTCAGATTAATTGTAGGTGAAGACGAAGAAGGTAAAAACATTCTACGTACTAATAGCTTTAGTAGAATTAAACCAGATGCAGAAGACAGTGATGTTTATGAAGTAGGTGAACTACTTTTAGGACTTCAAAAGTATGAAGCACTTTCAGTTCACAGGTTTGATAGTAAAGAGTTAGCACGGGTAGATAACTAAAAAATAAAGGAGAGTGGATTAGATGATAAGAGAATACTTACAGATGACTTTTAGAAACCAGGATGGTAAGAATGTAACTATATCAGTAAATGATCCAAAAGAAGACTTAACTGAAGAAGATATCGAGACAGTAATGGATGAGATTATTGATAGAAATATCTTTATGAGTCCAGGTGGAGAGCTTAAGTCTAAAGTTGCAGCTAGAATGATTTCAAGAGAGACAAGCACTGTAGTAGAGTACTAGAACTATAACCTTACCCGGAGTACTCCGGGTAAGGTAAATAACTAATGAAAGAGGGGAAGAACACTGAATAATCTATTGTTATTATTTAAGGTTTCAGCGATTATGCCTGTATACATGGGTGGTAATAAAACAAAGCTTATCTATGATAATAGTGAGGAAGAGATAGTACCTAAAGCACTTCCAAGTGTTATAAAAAGAAATCTTAAACATATAGGATGTGAATATCATACTCTTGTTAAGTATTACGCAAGTTATATAGAAAAAAAGCAAGGGGTACCACTACCAATATCAAAAGATGTAGTACTTATGCCAGTAAAGGTAAGAAAACCAATAGGAAAAAGTGATGGAGCAATGGGTTATATTAACTATCATCATATTAAAGAATTTAAAAAAAGGGGTAGTGATACCATCATAACACTTAAGAATGGTATAGAAATAACCTGTTTACAAACATTTAACTCTGTAAAGCTAAGCTACAGTAATGCAAGTATAGTTAATAAAGTGTATTTAAATGATAATCCGAAATAGTCATAGGAGGTGACCACTTATGGAAGAGCTTACTTCCCTAATCGGAAATGTCGGTTTCCCTATAGCAGTTAGTGTATATCTTCTAGTACGTATAGAGCAAAAGCTAAGTGAACTTACTAGAAGTATCTTTGAACTTAGTAGGGTGATTGAGTTGGAGCGGGGAAAGGCGTAGATAAAAACTAATAGTAAAAAATACTCCCCTTAGGATGTTCTCTAAGGGGAGTATCTTTATGTCTAAAACAATAGTTAAGCACTTTTATTACACAGTGTTAAAAAGAAGGAACTTTTTAAAACTACGAGGGATAAATTTTAATTTAAGGAAGGTTTTTCAAAATAATCGACGAATAAACTAATAGACCTACAAGAAATATTTTACTAATAAGACTATATTACTAATAATAAATCGAATATCACAAAACACAACAAACTTCGACACAAGAACTTGTTATAATAGAACTTGCATGTTCATTTACACTTAAAGGGGCGTTATTTGTATGGATAAGATGATTGTAACTGGAGCCGCTGGTTTTATCGGCTCACATTTATCAGAAAGACTTATAGAAGAAGGAAACTAAGACCTTAGTTTTTTATATAAATAAATTAAAAGGTGGTGTAGAGGTTGTATAATATTTCAGTGATTGGTACGGGTTATGTAGGATTATCTACTGGTGTTTGCTTATCAGATATGGGTAATAACGTTACTTGTGTAGATATAGATGAAGAAAAGATAAATAAATTAAATAATGGACAAGTTCCTATCTATGAACCAGGAATGGAAGAGTTAATAGAAAAAAACACTAATGCTAACCGTTTATCTTTTACTACTGATCTTAAAAAAGCAGTTAAAGATACTGAAATCATCTTTATGGCTGTCGGGACTCCTTCTAATGAAGATGGATCTGCTGATCTTTCTCAAGTAAGAGAAGCTGCTAAAACTATTGCCGAGGTAATGGATGACTACAAGATAGTCATTACTAAAAGTACTGTACCTGTAGGTACTAATCAGATGATTGAAGGTATCATTGCAGAAAATACGGACCAAGATTACTCCGTAGTATCTAGTCCAGAGTTTTTAAGAGAAGGGTCAGCTGTTTATGATACTATGAACCCTGACCGTATAGTTATAGGCTATAGAGATGAAAAAGCAGGAGAAACTATAAGAGATCTTTACAAAGATTTTGATACTGACTTTGTTATGACAACTATAGAAAGTGCTGAAATGATTAAGTATGCTTCTAATGCTTTTTTAGCTACTAAGATTTCATTTATCAATGAAATGGCTAATATTTGTGAAAGAGTAGGGGCAAGAGTAGAAGAAGTAGCTAAAGGCATGGGTCTTGATCATAGAATTAGTGATAAGTTCTTAAATGCTGGTATAGGTTATGGAGGAAGTTGTTTCCCTAAGGATACTAAAGCATTAATTAATACAGCAACTGAAGTAGATTATGATTTAAAAACAGTTAAAGCTGCAGTACATGTAAATGAGTATCAAAAACTAACTGTAGTAGATAAATTACAAGGTCATTTATATGATCTTAAGAATAAAAACATTGGTATACTAGGTCTATCTTTCAAACCAAACACTGATGATATGAGAGAGGCACCTTCTTTAAAGATAATACCTAAATTACTAGAAGGAGGAGCTAATGTTAAAGCCTATGATCCGGTGGCTATGGAAAACGCTCGAGAGGAACTTCCTAGTGATGTTGAGTACTGTTCTGTTTCGAAAGAAGTTACAGAAGAAGCAGATGCGGTAGTACTTCTAACTGAATGGGATGAGTTCTTTGAACTTAACTGGAAGGAAATCTCTCAGAAAGTTAATAACAAGTTAGTTATAGATGGTAGGAATCTTTTAAATGAAGATCATTTAAAAGATCTAGGATTTAAGTACATAAGTGTTGGACGCGGGTCTTGACTAAACACTTGTAGATACTATAATTAACATTACGGGAGGGGAAATAAATGGCAAAGGTTAAGAAAGCGATAATCCCTGCTGCCGGTCTTGGTACGAGATTTTTACCGGCTACTAAAGCACAACCTAAAGAAATGTTACCTATTTTAGATAAACCAACCATACAGTATATAATAGAAGAGGCTATAGAATCTGGTATAGAAGATATTCTTATAATCACTGGTAGGGGCAAAAGAGCTATAGAGGATCATTTTGATCATGCTTATGAATTAGAGGATACTCTTACTAAAAGAGGTAAATATGATCTTTTAGAGAAAGTAAGAGAGACAAATAAAATTGATATTCATTACGTAAGACAAAAAGAACCTCTTGGACTTGGACATGCAGTACTATGTGCCAAAAAGTTCATCGGAGATGAACCTTTTGGTGTACTATTAGGTGATGACATTGTACGTAATGGTGGAGGAGCTCCATGTCTTAAGCAAATGATAGACATATATGAAGAAAATGATGCTAGTGTAATTGGTGTTCAAGAGGTACCTGATGAAGAAGTTAGTAGATACGGTATAGTTAATAAAAATGGTAGAACTACTGGTGGAGCATGGGAGATTAGAGAACTTGTAGAGAAACCAGAAAAAGAAGTAGCTCCTTCTAACTTAGCTATTATGGGTAGATATGTTATATCTCCTAGAATATTCAATCTACTAGAGCAAACACCTCCAGGTAGTGGTGGTGAAATACAACTTACTGATGCTCTTAATGATTTAGCTCAAGAAGACTCTGTACTAGCTTATCCTTTTGATGGTAAGAGGTATGATGCTGGGGATTTATTAGGGTATTTGAAGACTACTGTGGAGTTTGCGTTAGAGAGGGAAGAGGTAAAAGATGAGTTTAAAGAGTATTTGAGATCTAAGATGGAATTGGATAATTTATAAAAGTATCGTAATAAGAGTACTCACAAGGTGGTGAAGCTAGTGTATAATATATCGGTAATAGGTACTGGATGGATATGTAGGTCTTTCTACAGGAATTTGCTTATCAAATATGGGTAATAATGTGACATGTGTTGATATAGATGAAGAAAAGCTTAATAAATTAAAAAATGGTGAATCACCTATATATGAACCGGGGATGGAAGATATGATACATAAAAACACAGAAGCAGATAGACTTAGTTTTACTACTGATCTTGAATCTGCAGTCAAAAATACTGATATTTATAGCAGTAGGTACTCCATCTATGGAAGATGGTTCTGCTGATTTGAGTCAATTATATGAGGCAGCTAAAACTATTGCTAAGGCAATGAATGAGTATAAAAACATAGTAACTAAGAGTACGGTACCTGTAGGTACCAATAATAAAATAGAAAATATTATTTCTGACAATACTGATCAAGAATTTTCAGTTGTATCTAGCCCTGATTTTTTAAGAGAAGGCTCGGCAATATATGATACTATGAATCCAGATAAGATTGTAATAGGTTATAGAGATGAACAAGCTGGACAAACTACTAAGGATCTCTATGAAGACTTTGATACATAATTTGTTATGACTACTACTGAAAGTTCTGAGATGATCAAATACGCTTCTAATGCTTTCTTAGCTACTAAGATATTTTTTATTAATGAAATGGCTAATATATGTGAACGGGTAGGTGCCCGTGTAGAAGAAGTGGCTAAGGGAATGGGTCTTGACCACAGAATTAGTGATAAGTTTTTAAATGCAGGTATAGGTTATGGTGGCAGTTGTTTCCCTATTTTGAAGATTTGTTAGTATATTTTAAGATAACAGTAAAATTTCTTTTAGAACGAAGAGTTATAATCGAAAATTTCTGTAAAGGTATCAGGAATTGCAAACGCTATACTTTAATTAACTGAATGGGATGTATTTAATATGACAACTTTAAGCAAAGCTATTAATTCAGTACTTATTGTTTCTTTTTTAAAGTGGATTAATAAGTGCTTGGGATTTGTAAGAGAAATGCTAATAGCATATTTTTTTGGATCAGGAGTTATTACAGATGCATATTTTATTGCACGAACAATTAGTAAGGAAATTTCTACATCTCTAGGTGAAGCAGTAAAAAGCACTACCATACCGATGTTTAAAAATGATAAAAATGAACAAGTGAACTATATGAATAAAATTTTAAACTTATTAATGATTGTTTCAATAATTATTGTATTACTAGGTTTCTTTTTTGCTCCTGCTTTGGTAAAAGTTTTTGCTAGTGGCTTTGCAGGAGAACAGTTTGAACTTACAATTTTATTAACAAGAATTGGATTACCAATCGGTGCTTTCGCAGTTTTCACTTCATTATTTAAAGCTTATTTACATAGAAATGAACATTTTTTAATACCCTCTCTTGATGGGATACCATACAATATTGTTTATGTGATTTTTTTAGTTTTTTTTTCAGGGGTATATGGTATACAGGGATTGATGGTAGCAAGTGTTATAGCAGCATTAAGTAAGTTTTTGTTTCATATCCCAAAAACCAAGGGATTTGGGTATAAATATGAAGCTGTGTTTAATTTGGCAGATGTAGAAACCAAAAAAACCATAAGAATGTCATTTCCAATTATAATAACTAGTTTAGGTAGACGAATTAACATTATAGTTGATAAAACTTTAGCATCTTTATTACAAACAGGAAGTGTTTCTGCGTTAAATTATGCTGCTGGATTAAAAGACTTGATATTGCAAGTTTTTATACAAAGTTTAATAACTGTTACCTTCCCAATGATGTCTAAAGAATCTTCAGATATAGACTTTTTAAAAAAATCATTATTACATTCAATTAATATTATGCTGGTTTTACTAATACCAATAACCTCTGGAGCGGTAATTTTATCAACTCCTATTATTGAGTTACTTTATGAAAGAGGTGAATTCGGTACCCAAGCTACTCAAATGACTGCTTACGCGTTAATATTTTATTCATTTGGTTTCGTAGGTCTAGGATTAAAAAACGTTATTAGAAGAGGTTTTTTTGTTTTAAAAGATACATATACTCCCATGATAAATAGTTTTATTACTATATTTATGAATATTATTTTAAATATTATTTTAGTTAATTTTTTTGCACATGGTGGACTTGCTCTTGCTACTAGTATAACTGCTATTTTCACCTCACTCTTGTTACTTTATAGTATTAAAAAAAGATTGGGTAGCTTTAATATTAAGAAAATATTTATTTGCTTCATAAAGAGTCTATTTAGTGCTATTATAATGAGTATAGTTGTATATCTTTTGTATTACCACATTTTAAATCATCTCACTTTACTGAATCTACAAATTGTTAATGAAATTATGATTTTAGTATTCACAATAACTGTTGGGGCATTAGTTTATTTCGGGGCCTGCTTGTTAATGAAAATCGAGGAAATTGAAAAACTAGTCAAGATATTTAAAGATAGATTTAATAGTTTTTAAAAATTACAGAAAATAGGTTAAGGTGAATAACATGGAAAATGTAATTGAGAAAATAGCAAAAAAAGATAAGTGCGTAGGTTGTGGAATTTGTGTTACTGTATGTCCAAAAGATTTTTTAGAGATGGACTTTAATTTTAATGGAGAATACAATCCTAGAGCAGTTGATGAGAAAAAATGTATAAATTGTGCTAAGTGTTTGCATGTATGTACTTTTTTTCAAGATAATAAGCACTTTTTATCTTATAATAAATTTAATTGTGTAAATGGTGTAAATTATAATAAATATTTAGGTTACTATTTAAATAATTATGCAGGTTATGTAGTTGATGATGAGATTAGAACAAATTCCGCTTCCGGAGGAATTACAACTTGGTTGTTAGAAAAAATGGTGCAAAAAGAACTGGTAGATTATGTAATAATTGTTAAACCGAATGATGACCCAGAAAAACTTTATAAATATCAAATAATTGATCAAACCAAGGATATAAAAAAGGGGAGTAAATCAGTTTATTATCCTGTAGAATTGTCGGAAGTACTGAATAAGGTATTAAATAAATCTGGTAGGTATGCGATTGTTGGACTCCCTTGTTTTTTGAATGGTATAGAGCTAGCTAAAAAGCAAAATAAACTTTTTAAAGAACGTATAATTTATATGATAGGACTTACTTGCGGGCAGCTTAAAAATAAGCACTTCACTTTGTATTTAGCTCAAAAAGCCGGGATAGAAGGGGAACTTAAGAAAATAATTTATAGAGGCAAAGATTTTAAAAAACCTGCGAATAATTATTACTTTACCTTTATAAATCAACAAGGAAGTGAGAACCATCTCTATTTCAAAAAGGATGTTAGTACTACATGGGTAAATAGATGGTTTTCTATTAATGCTTGTAATTATTGTGATGATGTGTTTGCTGAACTTGCGGACGTATCATTGATGGATGCCTGGTTACCTAATTACATTAAAGATAGTAAAGGAACTAATTTATTAATTGTTAGAAATCCTGAGATAGAAAATGTTCTAGAAGAAGGTGAAAAAGAAAGAGAAATAAAACTAGATAAGGTAAAAACAAAAGATGTGATACGTAGTCAAAACGGAGTTATTGATTTTAAAAGAAACCAACTGCCTTATAGACTGAAATTAAATAGAACAAATAATACTAATAAAATTGTTTATAACCCGCTGACTTTAAAAGAAGTACAATATAAACAAGAGATGCAAGAATTAAGTAAAGTGCTGTTCAGAGAAAATTTTCATGATATGAGCTATAAATTAGACGTTAAATCTTTTGATATTGAGATGAGTGATATTTTAAAAAAAGTGCATAGAGTAAATAAGGTGAAGCGAATTTCACTTATTCCTAAGAGAGTACTAAAAAAAATCAAAACTATTAGCTTCAATATATTGCTTTAATAGTAAAATTAGCCCAATAAATAAAATTTTCAAATTAACTTTTAAGGGAGTTTATATAATGGTGAGTGTTGAAACTATTTTGAGATGGATTTTATATTTAACAATTTTCACTGGTTTTTTTGGTTCAACATTAGAAGTATATAGATTTAATAATTTTTCAATTTTTGCATTTAGGATATTTTTAATATTGTTGATTTATATTTTTGTTATATTTCTGTTTCAATCAGGGAAATTAAACCTTAAAAATATCAATGTTAAAAATTATATGTTATTTTTTGTTTTTTGGCTGTTATATGCATCTATTTCAATTAGTTGGGCTGTATCTGTGAATGATGCTATTAGAGAAATCTTCTTTTTATTTTCTGGCGTGGCATTGATTATTCTAATGGTTATGTTACTTAATGATAAAAAATCCATATATTCTGTATACTACATTTGGCTTTTAGTAGTATTAATTTCTTTGATTGTTGCAATTTGGGAGATAAGCACGGGAGACCATCTCTTTTCATCAAAGTTATATGGAGAAACAAGACAACATGTGATGTATAACCCTACATCTTTATTTTATAATCAAAATGATTTTGCTACCTTCTTAACTCTAAGCTTTCCACTAGTTTTAATGTCTTTTGTTTTTTTTAAAAAGAAAGTACTAAAGATAATTGGACTATTGATGGCACTTATATTAATTTATGTTTTAATAGAAACTGGGTCTAGAGCTAATTTATTAGCACTTGTGCTTCAATTTTTTGTGTACATCTTTTTGTTTACAAGTTTATCAATGAAGCTGAAACTTGTGATAGTATCTCCTTTTATTGTAAGTTTATTAATTTATTTAGAACCAGCATTTATTTATATACCTGTAGAAATAGTAGAACAGATAAAATCTGTTTATGAAGATGCTTTTTTAGATGGAGGATCTATTGTTATTAGATTAAATTTAATAAAAAGTGGTATTTATCATGCTATAAGTTCATGGGGAATTGGTGTTGGAGCTGCTAATATAGAAACATATATAGCGAATTATGATTTGTTTTATACAGGCAATGTAACAAATGTTCATAATTGGTGGGTTGAACTTTTGTCTAATTATGGTGTTATTATTCTTTTAGGATATATAATATTGTATTTTAATATACTAAAAAAATTATATATCTACTATGTACAAAATTTTGATGTTAAAATGAAATTATTATGTAAAGCTATCTTTATAGGTTTAATTGGATTTATAATTGGTAGTACAAGTCCTAGTTCTCTAATGACTCATACTTATAAGTGGGTATATTTTGGCTTATCTATTACTTTATTAAATTATTTAGCAACTAAAGAAAAGAGTGATGTTAGTATAAATTCTTGGACACATCATGGTTAACTCACTTACAATATTAATTAAAAAGGATGTGGATCGGTTACACTTAACTAGACAAATAAATTAAGGTCAGGTAGACTTAACTAAATATAAGGTGAGGAGAATCTACCATGACAAGAAGAGCAAGGCGAACGTTCACAAAAGAATTTAAGGAACAAATGGTCCAACTGTACCAGAATGGTAAACCTAGAAAAGAAATAATTGATGAATATGATTTGACAGCTTCATCATTTGACAATTGATTGAAACAATACAGCAATAGTGGTTCATTTGAAGAAAAAGATAACCGCTCTCCAGAGGAAATAGAACTAAATAAGCTGAGAAAAGAAAATAAACAATTGGCTATGGAGAACGATATTTTAAAGCAAGCCGCGCTGATAATAGGACGAAAGTAAATGTGATAAAAAATAATCGTCACAAATACTCGCTATCAGCAATGTGCGGCGTCCTTCAAATCCCAAGAAGTACATATTATTACGAATCAAAAGCCCAAGAATCGGATGAAGAAGAATTAACATCACTCATAGTTAAAATATTCAATAAAAGCCGCCAGTGTTATGGCACTCGTAAAATTAAACGAGAGCTATATAAAAAAGACTGGCAAGTTTCAAGACGTCGAATTGGCCGAATTATGAAAGAGCAAGGTTTAGTTTCCAAGTATACCGTGGCCCAATATAAACCAACTAAGACAACCTGTAACGACTCAAATCTCGCTAACGAATTAGACCGAGAATTTGACCAGGAACAAGATATGAAGGTAGTTATAAGTGATTTAACCTACGTACGTGTTAACTGTAACTGGCACTATATCTGTGTTATTTTAGACTTATTTAACCGAGAAATCATTGGTTATAGCTCTGGATCAAAAAAAGATGCTAAACTTGTTTACAGGGCTTTCTCATCCATCGCAGAAGATCTTAGTAAAATAGAAATGTTTCATACAGATCGAGGGAATGAGTTTAAAAACCAACTAATTGAGAATACCCTTAAAACTTTTAACATAAAACATTCATTAAGTCCTAAAGGATCACCGTATGATAACGCCGTTGCAGAGTCAACTTTCAAGTTAATAAAGACGGAATTTGTTAAGGGTGCTTATTTTGAGAGCCAAAAGCAGTTGGATGTTGAATTATTTGACTATGTGCACTGGTTCAATAATTTTCGGATACATAGTACACTAGGATATTTAAGTCCTGTTGAACATAAGTCTAACACTTTAAAATAATTGTCCAATTTACTGTTGACTATCCAGACAATCTTTAGCAGAAAAGGCTTCCCTTATGACAATGCACATATCGAATCAATCCATTCTACTTTAAAAAGGAAGAAGTTAACCATATTAAATACTTAGATTTAAATCAGCTAAAATTGCTATATTTAGGTTCATTGATAGTTCGTATATACAATAGAAAAGAATTCATGGAAATATGGATTTTCTAACTCTTCAAGAGGTTGAAGAACTATTAAAGCAAGATGCTTAATAATTAGTTTTTATGTGTCCAAGATATTGATTCAAGACCAAACCTTTTAGCATACCACTATTATAATGAATAAATGAACTGTTAAATTTATCCACACACATAGCTGACTAGTTATAATAATTATAAGGCAAATTCAGGAAATATATAAAATAATATATAAACTAAAGATATTGGAGGTGTTATAAGTGAAAAAAATTATGTTTTTTTCCTTAATGGTAATATATATGATTAGTTCAGGTGTATTGGCAGAGGAAACAACAAACATCACAGTAATAATAGATGGGGAAGAGATTCAGCCTGATGATCAAGCGAGAATGATAGAAGGGAGAACTTTGCTACCTGCACGGTCAGTTTTTGAAGGACTTGGAGCAGACATGGAATGGGATCCAGAGACACAAACTGCTTCTGGTGTAATTGATGGTTTTAGGGTTGATATTCCATTAGGTAGTACAAAAGCAATTATTAGTGGAGAAACAGAAGAGCTAGAAGTACCTGCAAAAGCTGGGCGAACCTATGTGCCACTACAATTTGCTGCTCAGGCTTTTGGTGGATCAGTTCATTGGGATGGAAAGACCAGTACTGTAACAATAACTATGACAAATAGTGCTCCTCAACCTACGTTGGTATTAACATATGACGATGGATATCTTGAGGATTATACTGATATTTTCCCTGTTCATAAAAAATATGACGTGCCAGGAGTATCTGCTGTTGGAACAGGAGCAATGGGAACTGTCTACGATAGAGTAATAGGAAAAGAGTTGGAATTTATGACATTAGAACAAATGCTTGAGATGCAAAAATTCGGATGGGAATTTATATGTCATACTAGGCATCATATGAATTTAAGTGGGAAAATTTTAAATCAACCAACAAGTTTTGGAGATACAAAAATTTATATAGATCAACCATATCAAAATTTTTACAGACAAGATAAAGACTCAAATGTAGAAATGGTTATTAAAGAAAATGAGAAAGAAGAAATAATAATAGCTAAAGGTTTTGATAAAGAAAATGAAGAATATATTGAAGTGAAAAATGGAATAGAAAAAAGTTATACAAAAGAAGCTGTTGTTAGGCTTTCACCTGAGACCCATAAGGATGAAACTTATGGCAATATGGAGGACCTTAAAAGTATGGGGTTAAATGTAAAGAACCATGGTTATCCTTATGGTGACAATGATAGTTATGCCAGAAAAGCATCAACAAAATATTATAATTCTGCAAGAGGAACTGGAGTGGATGCTGATGACCCATTACAAAAAAATGTTCACTTTAGCGATTATTATACTTTAGAAGATAATAATTATTTTAGAACTTATGATATTAGTGCTCCGTCTTTGGATTATAAAGACCATGATTGGATTGATGAAAAATTAGATAAAGTTGAAGAAGTTAAAGGACTGCTAATTTTTTATGCCCATCCAAATAAAGACGTAGACTTAGCTGATAGGGTTGAGTATATAATACAGGAATGTCAAGACAGAGGTATAGAAATTACAACAATGCAAAAAGCTTTAGAAAAATTTGGAGATTAAATTGAAATGTTGTATTACAATTTTATAATTATTAAAAAATCTTGACCACCTTTGGAGGTATTAAATTGGTTACTAAAAGTAGTAAAGTTGGTATTCTAACATTAAATGGTTATAAAAATTATGGTAACAGACTACAAAATTACGCTACCCAAGAGGTGTTAAGGAGTTTAGGGTTCCAAGTGGAGACTATCCTAGTTGATAGAAAGAAAAATGATTCAGTCAAATTTACTCAAAGATTAAGTAATATCTTTACTCCCGGTAAATTGAATAAAAAATTTAGAAGTAAAATTAATAGATATTTAAACAAAGAAATTGTTGAAGAAAGAAGGAAAATATTTGTTAATTTCACGAGAAAATACATAAATGAAACAGATTATAAAATTTCTAGCGACTATTTACCTGATAATTTATCTGATAGCTACGATTTTTTTATTACAGGTAGCGACCAAGTATGGAATCCTTACAATCTAAAAGGGACTTCTTATTATTTCTTGACTTTTTCTGAAAAACGTAAAAGAATTGCATTTGCAGCTAGTTTTGGTATTTCTGAGATCCCCGATGAATATAGAGGGCTTTACAGAAAATGGTTAAATGGGATGTATAGGATAGCGGTTAGAGAAGAAGCAGGGGCAAAAATTGTTAAAAATTTGACGGGTTACGATGTCCCAGTCCTTGTGGATCCAACTATGATGCTCACAAAAAAAGATTGGTTGTCAATAGCAAAGCCTCATGTTGCTAAACCAGAAAATAATTACATTTTAACTTATTTTTTGGGAGATATATCGGATCAAAATAAAAGGAAGGTCCAAGAAATAGCAAAAACAAATAAATTGGAAGTAATAGATTTGATGGATATATCTAATAAAGAAATTTATACATCAGATCCTAGTGAATTTGTTGATCTTATAAATTCGGCAAGTTTAGTTTTTACAGATTCTTTTCATGGTACTGTCTTTTCAATTATTATGCAAACGCCCTTTTTTTCTGTTGAAAGAAAAGGAGTTGATCCTACAATGTTTTCAAGATTAGAAAACTTATTGAAAAAATTTAAATTTGAGAATAGGAAATGGAATAGTAACATTAATAAAAGGGATGTATTAGAAGTAGATTTTAGCCATGTGAAGTCAATTTTAGACACTGAAAGAGCTAAAGCTTTTAATTATATAAAAGAGGCTATTGATATTTAAATCATAAATAAAGGTAGGAACTTATCATGAAAGTATTGGTATTGTCTCATATGTATCCAAATAGTATAAACCCAGTTTATGGGGTTTTTGTGGAAGAACAAGTAAAGGAATTAGTTAAACAAGGATGCGAGGTTAAAGTAATAAGTCCTAAATCATGGGCTCCCTTACCTGTGCGATATTTTAAAAAAAAATGGCGTAGAATTTCTCAAATAGAATATTATAAAAAAGAAAATGACATTGAAGTATTTTATCCAAGAAAAATTACTTTACCTAGAAATTGGCTATTTGAATACAGTGGGTGGCTATATTACTTTTCAATAAAAAAACTAGTTGAGAAAATTTATAAAGAAGGTTTTGAGTTTGATATAATTCATGCTCATGTAGCTTTACCTGATGGATATGCGGGTATTTTGCTTAAGCAAATATATAAAACCCCACTTATTACAACAATTCATGGAGCTGATTTCCAACAATCAATTTATAAAAACAATAAGGTTAAAAGAAGTATACAGGAGGTATTGAAATATAGTGACCGTGTAGTTACTGTAAGCGATAAGCTTAAAAAGATTGGCTTATCAATTTATAATGATCATAAAAAAATATGTACAATAATTAATGGATTTAGCAAAGAGAAATTAGCTATTAATTTACAAGAAAAATCTAATTTATATAGGAATGAAGAATTTTTTCTACTTTCTGTAGGGAATTTGAAGAAATCAAAAGGACATGATTTAACATTAAAAGCAATCCAAGGGTTGAAAAATCATAATATTAACTTAATCATTATTGGTGAAGGACCTGAAGAGAACTATCTGAAAGAACTTGCTGTAAATTTAGGTATAGAAACTAAGGTGAAATTTTTGGGAAGAAAAGAACATAATACAGTTATGCAATATATGGGATTATGTGATTTATTTGTTCTACCTAGCTGGGAAGAAGGGTTAGGAGTAGTATATCTAGAAGCTATGGCAAATGGAAAGCCAGTTATAGCATGCAAAGGGGAAGGTATTGATGGAGTTGTTAAAGATGGAGTTAATGGCTTTCTAGTAGAACCTAAATCTGTTAAAGATTTGCGAAAAAGGATTGAGTTTGCTTATAATAATCAAGAAAGTATATGTCATATGGGTGAAGTAGCTAAAATGGATATTAAGAATTTAACATGGGAAAATAATGCAAAAAAGCATATTGAACTTTACAAAAAGCTATTGAATGTGGCTGATTACTGAGTAAAAATCCGAGATACATAATTAGAGTCACGCTATTAACTAAAACACTTTATAATCAAATTAGTATAAGTTAAGTGCACGTCCAAAAAAGTTATGCAAGTTTTTAGTAAAGGGAATATCCTGATTATAAGTGCCAAAAACAGAACCTGATATACTTAATATATTACTGATCGATTAACTTTTAAGAGAACATACTCTATAGATCCTAAATAATGAGGTGGGTATCCAATAGTGCTTAATAAACATGGGAATGATTTATCAATTTATAAAGTTATTTTTTGAAAATTTTAATGTGTTATTAGAAAATGCTTTTTATGTTACACTCTCTCTTCTGCAATTTAATATTGCAATTACCCAATAAATTTAACTTGAAATCTTTGATACTATTTTCATCAGCGTTATTAATAATCCTGTTACTAGAGGCTATAGGTCCTGTTTTGTGTATCGGGGTATTTGGTGTACTTAGGTTTATACACACACAGCAAAAATTTAATTATAAAAACGTACTGATTTCTTCTTTTATGATATTTTCAATTATATTGGTTTTCTTAATTTAAGAAGAATACCTAAATTTGTATACGAACTCCTGTTGAATTTGATATAAGAAGTAGAACTATAAGGTATTTTTTGCGAGATGGCATTGAAATGATTGGAAGAGATAATATTTATATGGATGTTTTAGGAGAAGCTTTAAATCATCCAATTACAGGAATAGGTTTAACAGGTGATGTGACCTATAGAGGTGGATATGTCTATAACTTTTTTATTGAAATTCTTTCCCATTTTGGCTTAATTATAGGAATATTAATTATTGTGGCTGTAGTTCTTGCGATTATTAAAACAATATTTAACAAAAACCCTTATATTGCAAATATGTGTTTAATATGGCTCGGTTATGGCTTTGTTCATTTGGTGAGTAATTCTTATTTGACTAGCTTTAGATTCTGGATATTTTTAGGGAAAGTATTAAAAGGATTAAATTTAAAATGGAAGCTGTAAATTTATAAAATTAATACATTTTAGTTTGAGACTTTTTGTTATATAAATCATTATAATATAGTTATTGAAAGGTTGAATGATATTGACTAAACCGTTAAAAATTATACATATTTCAACAGTTCATCATCCATTAGATACAAGAATATTATACAAACAATGTTTTTCGTTAGCAAATGAAGGCTATGAAGTACATTTGATTGTTCAGAGCCACCAAGATTTACAAAATATTAACTTGCCTGATAATTTATATATATGGAAGCTAAATGTACCAAAAAATAGGTTTTATAGAGTTATTTTTACAGTTTGGGAAGCATATAAAATTGCAAAAAAAATAGATGGAGATATTTATCATCTACATGATCCTGAAATTTTAACAATAAGTACCCTTCTAAAAAAGAATAATGGACAAGTTGTTTTTGATGTTCATGAAGATTATGAAACTAGTATTAAACAAAAAAAGTATTTGAGTAAACCTTTAAGATTGCTATTAGCTAAAATATACAAAAGAATTGAAAAGATACTGACTAAAAGCTGTCATCTAGTTTTAGCGGAGAAATACTATAAAGAAAAATTCCCTAAAAGCAAGACAGTATTAAACTACCCTATAGTGAATGATAACGAAAAAATTAGAACAAATAAACAAAAAAAAGAAAGAAGTAACTGGTTAATTTATACTGGTAATGTAACAGAAGCTAGAGGGGCTTTATATCACGCTAAAATACCTAAATATCTTAATTCCAGAGTCGGTGTTTACTTTGTTGGGTATTGTTCGGAGACTATTGCTAAAAAAATATATGAACGTAGTGAAATTGGAATTGAAATAAATGGAGTTGGACACTATGTCCCTAGAGATGAAATGGACAAAATATATAACAATAATAATTGGCTTGCAGGAGTAGCCATTTTTCCTTGGACGGAACATTATTATAAAAAAGAACTAACTAAGTTTTTTGAATATATGCTCCATGAAATCCCTATTATTTGCTCTAATTTTAAAGTTTGGAAGGATTTTGTTGAAAGCTATAATTGTGGTATAGCAGTAGATCCAGAAGATGATCAAGATCAAAAGGCAGCCATAGAATATTTAATGAATAATCCTGAAGAAGCCAAACAAATGGGGGTTAATGGACGTAAAGCAGTATTAGAAGAGTTGAACTGGGAGAATGAATTTGAAAAACTAAAAGAGTTATATAGCAATATTTTAAATGAAAGCTAGAGTAAAATTAGATTGCGTAATTATTATAGACGTCGATAATTTATATTGAGGTGGTAACTTGAAAATAATGTATTTGCATCAATATTTCAGAATACCTGAACTAGGTGGAGCTATTAGATCATATGAGTTTTCAAGACGCTTTGTTAAAAATGGACATAGTGTTGATATGATTTCTGGCCCCACAAATGTATTTGATCATTATAATAAAAAAAATGTCAATATAGATGGAATAGATGTTCATTTTGTAGGAGCTGGTTATTCTAGTAAAATGAGTTATAAAAAAAGAATTGTTTCTTTTATGATTTATGCAATTTTAGCAACTATTAAAGGAATGAGGCTAGAAAAACCTGATATTATCTATGCAACATCTACTCCATTGACAGTTTGTATCCCTGCATTAATATTGAGTAAGTTCTATAATGTACCATTTGTGTTTGAAGTAAGAGATTTATGGCCTGAAGCACCTATACAGATGGGTGCTATTAAAAATAAGTTTTTAATAAAAATTTTAAGGAAATTAGAAAGAAAGACTTATAATGATGCTTCGCATATTATTGCACTATCTCCAGGCATGGCTGAAGGTGTATATAAACAAGATGTAGAGAAAGATAAAGTGACAGTAATTCCTAATTCAAGTGATATAGAGTACTTTAATAATGTGGATGCTAACAAAGAAGCTTTGAAACAAAAATATGGTATTAAGTCTGACAATATATTTATTTATGCAGGGGCAATCAATATAGCAAATGGAGTAGATATAATATTAAATGCTGCTCATAACTTAAAAAAACAAAATAAAGATTTACACTTTATTCTTGCTGGTGAAGGGAAAATGTTAAAGGAACTGGAAGAACTGAATGAAAAATATAATTTAGACAATGTAACTTTCACTGGCAGAATAAGCAAATCAGAGGTAGCAAAATTATATAGTATTTCTAATGCAGCTTTTGTTATATTTGAAGATATCCCTATACTTAATACCAATTCCCCTAATAAGTTTTTTGATAGTCTAGCTGCTGCTAAACCAGTTATAACTAATATGGATGGATGGATTAAAAATTTAGTTGAAGAAAATAATGCTGGACTCTACTTTGCAAATGGTAATATTGAAAAATTAGAAAATTGTATTTTAAAATTATGTGATGATAATTTATCAAAATGTATGGGTGAAAATAGTTTTAATTTAGCCCAGATCTGTTTTAATCGGGATAAACTTGCTTCAGAAGCTGAAAAAGTGCTAAAAGAAGTGCTTGAAAGAAACAATTACTGATAGTATACAATAAAGGAGCAGTTTAATATGAAAAGAATTTTTGATATATTTATAAGCAGTATTTTTATAATAATTTCTTCCCCAATTTTATTAATAATTGCTATACTAGTATATTTTAAACTAGGCACACCTATATTATTTAAACAAAAGCGACCGGGTGTTAATGGACAACCATTCTATATTTATAAGTTTCGAACTATGACTGATGAAAAAGACAACCAAGGCAATTTATTACCAGATGAACAACGCTTGACCAATTTTGGACAGACTCTTAGAAAATACAGTTTAGATGAATTACCTGAAATAATAAATGTTATAAAAGGTGAAATGAGTTTAGTTGGTCCAAGACCTTTGAGAATGAAATATTTGGAACGATATAATGAAAGGCAATTTAGGAGACATGAAGTTAAACCTGGAATTACTGGATGGGCACAAATAAATGGAAGGAATCAGCTTTCTTGGGAAGAAAAGTTTGAATTAGATGTTTGGTATGTGGATAATAGATCATTCTGGTTAGATTTTAAAATATTATTTATAACAGTTATAAAGGTTTTAAAAAGAGAAGGAATTAGTGCTGAAGGTCATGCTACTATGCCTGAATTTATAGGAAAAAATCATAATCAACAAAATATGTAGATTGGAATGATATTTATGTCTTTAATTTTAATAGGGGCAGGCAATCACTGTAAAGCTGTAATTGACATTGTTAAAATGAATAATGAAAAAATTATCGGAATAGTAGATGATGATTCTAATTTACATGAAAGTAAGCTTTTGGACATTCCTGTCATTGGTAATTTAGATAAAATAGAACAGTTTGATGAAAATGAAGTGAAATTGATTATTACCATAGGCAAACCTTATATTAGAAAAACAATATATGAAAATTTTTTAAATAAGGGTTATACGTTTGCTAATGCTGTACATCCAAATACTTGTATATCTAACTATGCCTGTTTAGGTAATGGCGTTATTATTAATTCAGGAACTGCCATTCATCCAGATGTAAAAATTAAAGATAATGTAATAATAGGCTTAAATTCAACAATAAGCCATGATTCACTTGTGGATTTACATAGTCATATTTCACCAGGAGTTAACATAGCTGGTGGAACAACAATAGGTAGTAGTGTTGATATAGGAATTAATGCGTCTATTATACAAAATATAAAAATAGGCGATAAATCTATTATTGGTGCAGGAGCAGTAGTTGTTGATGATATCCAAGAAAAGTGTACTGCTGTAGGTGTACCGGCGAAACCTATAAAATTTCATTAGTAAATAACTAGGGGTGAGAATGTGGTAATTAGTAGTATTAAAGGATTTATTTATTTAGGATATTTTATTCTAAATTCCCCTTATAGCCAATTATGGGAGAAATTTAAAGAAACAAAGAGAAGTTATAATGTAAGTTATATTTGGCTAGTATTTGATATGTTAGTATCAGCTATTGTACATAAAGCTAGTTTTGAAGATTATTTTGACTTTACTTTTTTCCAATTATCCAATAAGGAAAAAAAGGAGTATATTTGTACAGGAGATATGTATGAATTTCAATCTCATTTTAATGATAAAGAATATAGAAAATACTTTCGCGATAAGCAATTATTTTATCAAGAGTTTAAAAATTATATAGGGAGAGATTATTTATCAATTTCGAATAATAATATTATAAATGACATAGAAAATTGGACTAAGAACTATAGTGTTTTTTTTGCTAAGAGACCTTTCGGTCAATCTGGAAAAGATGTAATTAGAGTAAACATCAACAATTATGAAAATTGTGAAGCCCTTTATGAATATTTATATAAAAATAATTTTACTTTGCTTGAAG
This sequence comes from Natranaerobius trueperi, assembly GCF_002216005.1. Taxonomy (NCBI): domain Bacteria; kingdom Bacillati; phylum Bacillota; class Clostridia; order Natranaerobiales; family Natranaerobiaceae; genus Natranaerobius; species Natranaerobius trueperi. The sequence continues at coordinate 9,037 of NZ_NIQC01000023.1, read as the reverse complement.
AACAGATAGAACAACATTCAGAATTAAATAGACTAAGTCCAAATTGCGTTAATACAATTCGTGTAATTACCTTTGTTGAACAGTCTGAAGACTCTTCTTATGATAATGTAAAAATAATTGGAGCTATACTAAGATTAGGTCTAGAAGATGTTATTGATAATTTATCAGCTGGAGGTATAGCTGCTCCCATAGATTTAAAAACTGGACAAGTATATAAACCTGCAATTTCTAAAGAGTTAATTAAAGACCGTACCTTTTCATTCCACCCAGTATCAGATGAAGGGATAACAGGTTTTGAAATACCTGAATGGGAAAATGTAATAAAACTAGTTAAAGAAGCAGCCATGATTATTCCTGAAGTTAGAACTGTTGGATGGGACGTGGCGATTTCACCTAATGGTCCTTTATTAATTGAAGGGAACGATAATTGGAATAAACGAGTATGGCAATTAGCTTATAGAGAAGGTAAAAGAAAATTAATTCAAAAATTTGCTGATGAAAACGTGTGAATTTAAGGAGGCCCGAAATTGCCACATCAAAAAATTCACCTTTCATCACCCCACATGAGTGATGAAGGTTATGAAATGCAATATGTCCAAGAAGCATTTGACACTAATTGGATTGCTCCTTTGGGCAATAATGTCAATAAATTTGAACAGGAGTTTTGTGACAAGATAGACTCACAAGCTGCACTAGCTCTTTCTTCTGGCACTAGTGCAATGCACCTGGCTCTGAAAGCTGACGGTGTAGGTGTAGGTGATATAGTCTTCTGCCAGTCCCTTACCTTTGCAGCTTCGGTAAACCCGGTCATTTATCAAAACGCCACACCTGTATTTATTGATAGTGATTATAAAACTTGGAATATGTTTCCTGAAGTTTTAGAAGAAGCTTTTGAAAAATATACTCCAAAAGCAGTAATTGTGGTTCATTTATATGGATTGTCTGCTGATATGGATAGAATTTTAGAGATCTGTAATAAGTATAATGTATCTGTGATAGAAGATGCAGCAGAATCTTTAGGATCTTATTACAAGGACAAGCATACGGGTACATTAGGTGATTATGGAGTGTATTCTTTTAATGGAAATAAAATTATTACCACTTCAGGTGGAGGAATGCTAGTATCTAATAAAGAGGAGAGAATTGAAAAAGCAAGATTCTGGGCTAGTCAAGCTAGGGATAAGGCAAGGCATTATGAACATAGTGAACTGGGGTATAATTACCGGTTGAGTAATGTCTTAGCTGGTATTGGTAGAGGACAACTAAAAGTATTAGATAAGAGAGTAGAAAAGAAAAAGTACATATTTGAGTATTATAAAAAAGAACTGAGTGATTTACCTGGTGTTCAGTTCATGCCTATTAATGAGTGGAATACTCCTAACTATTGGTTAAGTTGTATGCTACTTACTGGTGAAGTAAGACCATTAGATGTTATAGAAGCTTTAGAAGAAGAAAGTATAGAGGCACGACCTTTATGGAAACCAATGCACTTACAACCTTATTATAAAGAATATGACTTTATTGGTGAAGGTGTATCAGATGAGTTATTTAAAAATGGTGTTTGTCTTCCTTCTGATACTAAGATGACAGATGAGGATTTAGAGAGAGTTATAGGGATTATTAAAAGTTTATGGTAATGCATCTATCACTATTTGAAGTATTTTAAGAGAGTAGATAGAACTATAGTTTACCCTTCTATAATAATCTTAATGAAAAGTAAATAGATATGTTGTGAAGCATTTAGAGAAAATGATAAAGAAGGGTAGGGGAGGTGTTTAGTTGGAATTAATAGAAAAGGTTAAGTATAGTTTTATAGGAATGGTCTTATTTGCAATTATGGGGTTACTGTTACATATGAGTATAGTTAATTTTAATTCTTCACCTCTTTTGATTACATTTGGTTTAATAGTAGCATCAGGAATCTTAATATATTCTTCTTATAAAGTAATTACTTCAGAGTAGGTGATTAAAATGAAAACTAATAAAAAATCATTATTTAATAACAACATGGTATTATATATATTACTTATAGCTACTTTAATACTAATAATATATCCCCCATTCTATCGGGGATTATTTTTTGATATGGATATGCTTTTTTATCATGTAGTAAGCTTTCTATTTTTTGGATGTTTTTTAGCATATAATTTAATTAAAAGAAACGAGAGTTTATTAAAATCTCCTATGGATTTTATATTATTAGGATTTTGTTTAGTTTATGGATTAAGTACTTTTGTAGCAGTAACCCCAAGAGAAGCAGTTTTAGAATTTTTAAGGGTATCTAATTACTTTGTTATTTATCTAATAGTATCGAGGATTCCTACTAATAATACAGTTAAATGGTTGTTATATGCACTAGTGGCTGCTGCAGTAGGAGTTTCATTTGTCGGAATTGGAACAGCCTTAGGTTCTTTTGAGTTTCCCGGTGCAATGGTTAGAAACAGGATCTATTCTAGTCTACAATATCCTAATACTACTGCTGCTTTTTTAACAGCTGGATCTTTTGTAGCTTTATCTAGAGTATTAGAAGAAAAGCATTCTATAATCAAAGCAATATTTGGAGGAGCAGGTTATTTTACGTTAGTTACATTTGTATTTACTATGTCTAGAGGAGCATGGCTGTTTTTTCCTGTAGTACTTTTAATATTTTGGGCACTTAACTTCCGTAGATTTATAAATGCTTTTATATATGCAACTATTCCGGGAGTATTTTTTCTAGTTACTGCTATGCCGCTATGGGAAGCTATTGAAGATAACTTAACAGAAGGTTGGTATTACGTAGTTATAGGAACTATTGCTTCAGGTGGTTTAACATTTCTGTTTTCTTACTTTTTAGGTGGAATAGAGAAATTAAATATTAAGCCAGTAAGATATGGACTGATTGGAATATTAGCAGTTATGATTCTAGGAGTATCTTTCTATGGTGTTACTAACTATGAACAAGCTATGGATTATATGCCAGATGTAGTAGAAAGACGAATAGATAGAATTGATTTTGATGAAACAGGACTAGGAACAAGAGGAGAACTCATGGATACAGCTTGGGATATGATAAAAGATAGGCCAGTATTAGGTGCTGGTGGAGGTGGTTGGGAACCCCTCTATCATAGATATATGGAACGTGACTACTGGGCAACGGAAGTTCATAGTCATATCTTTCAGGTAGGAGTTGAAACTGGGATACCTGGGATGTTGATATTTAGTGGAATTTGGATAGCTTTAGCTTATCAGTTATTTATTATATGGAAAAAGAGACGAGAGGATTTCTATAATGCAAGTGGACTTTTTGTTGCTGCTATAGCATTAGGTGGCCATAGTATGATTGATTTTAACTTGTCTTTAGGAGCAGTAGCAGTTTATCTATGGGCTATTTTCGGTTTAGTTACATTTTACTATAGGATGGCTATAGGGGAGAAAACTGTAGAAGAAGAGGTTAAAAGTAAAAAGAAAGTAAATAAGAAAAAGTCACAAGGATTATTTGAAGGTGATAGTAAGTTAGAGGTCGTTAATAAGGTTTTTCCATATGTGATGCTAGTTGTTACTGTTGTAATGTTAATATATTCTTCTATGGTTTATTCAGGATATAAAGATGGACAAAGAGCTTCAGCTGCTATGGAGCAGGGTGAAATAGGAACTGCAATGGAACTTTATGAGAGTGCTATTTCTAGAGATTCATTAAATGCTTCTGTCTATATAGACTTAGCTCGAGCATATGAAACAGTTTATCAAGAAACTGGTGAAGAAGAATTTATATATAGAGCTATAGATACAGCAGAGAGAGCTATTGAACTAAATCCAGAAGATGGACAAATAAATAGGGCATATGGTCAATTTATGCTTAGGGTAGGAAATGTTGATGTGGGTTTAGATCACTTAAAGCATTCATGTAAAGCTCAACCATATAATGAATCAGCATATATTACATATGCAAATGCTTTAAGGAATGTGGGAGAGAACTTACTTTTAGATGATGATATGGAGTCTGCTTATGAGTATTTAGAGGAATTGATAGACTTTCGTGATACTTTTAGAGAATATCACTCCCAGTCTGATGAGTTTGATAGTATTATATTTAAAGGTTATGTTCTTTTAGAACAGTATGAAAAGGCACAAGATTTTCTAGAAAAAGAGGAAATAAGTTTAGATGCTGAAGGAGAGATACTAGTCTACCAAGGGTTACTGTATGATGCTTTAGATGTGAATGAGGAATTAGAAGAGGTTAAAGAAGAGATGGAAGGTGAAGAGATAGAGATGTATAATAATCTGGTACATAAGTATTAATGTACCAGATTATTATTTTTTTGGTTACGGAGGAGAACTATCTGTTGAACTCATAAGTACATTTCAAAGAGCTATAGCTTAATCTTTACATTAGATGACTTGGATGTTCAGTTTTTATCTGCACCCACACCTTATGATACTTTGATCTTAGTGGGTGGTATATGAAAAGGAAGATGCTAAACGAGTGGCTATTGAGTATCTAAAGCTTATGATTTTTATGTACTGGAGCAGTTTCAGATGTAGGGATAGGAGGGAACTCATGTTTATTGAGGAAGAAATATTTAAGGGGATACGAAATGTTGGGAAGTCTAAAAAAGTCAAGATAAACTTGTTTCCATTAGCAACAGATCTTTTTAGTATACTCAAAGAGGAAGGTTTAATAGAAGAACTTAATAATACCCCTTTACTTGGCAATATTACAGTAAGAAAAAAAGATTCATATACTAGATATGATTATGTAATGATGCAACAATATATGTATCTATTTGTAAAAAAGAAATTGAATTCAGAATTAATGCTTTCTTTGGGGAATAAAGTGAAATGTAAAGAATTTACGAATGGTATTTTTGATATAAAAAATAGTGATTTTAAAAAAGTACCTACAATCGCTGATATTCTCCAAATTTTAGCTTTAATTTATAATATAGGACATTTTAAAAATACTTTCACATCGTCGAGAGCTGCTATAAATGCGATAAAGAGTGATGAAAAACTTTATGAGTCATTTCTTTGTAATTTTGAATTTGACTTACATAAGAATATAGCGCGTCAAATTATTGAATCTAATAATTATTATAGGTTTCACCTGCTTAATTCTTTACTTATATTGTTGTCAATTGGAAGAGATCAATTAACTATTAAGTTTGCGATCAACATATTAAGCGAATATTTAACAAAAGAAAGATCAGGTTCTGAGAAATTAGAATATATATTTAAATTATTTGTGATTATAAGAGAAGTAAGCTTTGTTACCTATGATTTATCCATAGCTCCAGTTCCTATTTACATAGACATACATAATGACAAATATCTAGAAACATTATTAATGGAGCGATTATCTGGATATAACGAAGAAAAGCAAATCAGCAATCTTTTTAAGGGTCTGAATAAATTGCTTCAAGATAATGTTTATAATGAAGAATCTAATGCGATTATTCAATTTGATATTGTTCAAAGAATGACAAGAAACATTATGAAGCACGAAAAGACTAAAGAACTGTTCTCTTCAAGCTATCAAGAATTTATTAATGGTAAAGAAGATAGTTATGCAATCTTTAATAAAAAATACTCTAAACGAAATGATTTCGAAGTTTCTAATATATTAAAACTTTCTTTTTCGGATGAGAAACAAAGCGAAATTATTCAATTAATAAAAAGACTTAATAGTACCAATTTTGTTAAAGTAGCTTGGTATTATAGCATGAGTGAAGAGAGAATAATAATGCTTGTAGCAATTAAAGCAAAATGTAATCAAAAACAAAAAGTCGCCTTTAAAGTAATTAGAGTTATATTGAATTTCTTAAATCGTTTAAAAACTAGTGACCAAGAAAACACCTATCATGATCAAGTGTTACTAACAACTAAGTTTTTTCTTTACTATCTATTTAACGAGCATAAAATTTTATTAGAAGGAGGACTTGACAAGAATGTTTGCGTAACTTTAGATCAAGGTAAAAGGAAGCGATCAAAGAGTTTAAAGCGTTTATTGACAAGTTATCCAGAAAGTCATCAAGATAACATACATGAAATAAAAGTTATAAAATCAATACTTGACAGTGATAATAATAACGACTTAGGTTTGACAGTGTGTTCTAGTATTGTAGTTAAGGATCAGAAAGATTTAACAAGAAAAAAGGCCGAATTCGATGGCTTGATATTATATCCAAATAGAAATGAAGAACAAATAATTTTTGTTGAATCAAAAAATACTAACCGACAACCATCCCAAAGCAAAAATTGCCTTAAAGAAAAATTTATTACCTTGGCTATCCCTTATGTCGAAGAATATATTGTTTCTCAAGGAATGAATAGTATCTACAAATATAGTGTATAGAGAATTAAATAAAATATCTCAGGAGTATGAGTCTAGTATTAAGATTTAATATTTATAATCATTAATATACATATTCCATGAATAAGCATTTATCATTTTCCAGTGAGAATATTGATTATGGCACCAAAAGTGGCTCGATAAAAAACTGTTCCAAAACTTGGTGGGTTGTAGTTACAACTGACAACACCAGAAGATAAACATGATACTGAATCAATCCTGGTGGTTACTTCTAAGTACCATTTTCAGAGATACACACCTTATGACACCTTTGAGCCTAGTGGGTGGTTTATGAGAAGGGAAGATGCTAAACGGGTGATTACTGAGTATCTAAAACTTATGCATTTCTTTGTGCTGGAGCAGTTTAAGATGTAGGTTGTGACAGAAAAGGCTTTGACAATTTATGTGAATTCAAATAATAAAAAGGAAACGATACTACTGGTGAAAGTCGCAAAGCAACTTTCACCAGTAGTATCGTTTCCCTATCATTGCAATAGTATATGATATTGGAAATTGGTAAGTATTATTGTTATTTCATACCTGATAGTATGTTATAAATGGTGGTTTGTATAACCTTGCTATCTAAGGTATGCAAGCTATTTGATATATCGCTTTAGTTGTTCATAAAAGTTTTCCCGTGTCCCAGCTAGAAGGACAATTAATTTTTTACCATTAACTTCGTGGATCATATAGGCAATTTCATAATCTACACCTTTGTATTTTATATCATAACCATAAATACCGGCAAGATCGCCACGCTTTGGCTTTCCAATATAAGGGTCTTTTCTTAAATCGAGAAGAGCGTTTTCATAAGCCTGCTTCAAAGGCTTTTCTTTTAGTTTTTTAAAGTAGCGTTCAGCAGCTGGGCTGAATTGTATCTCATACATAATTAGTTCTCCGAACCAAAAATGTCTTCGAAGCTAGCGGATTTTTTTTCACCATCAGCAATAGCATCTGCTTCTTCTAGCATATTGGTAACAGCCTTTTGAATATTTTTGTTCTGTGCTTCAAATTGTCGTATTAGTTCATCGCCGGAATAACCTTGGGAAACAAGGTCTTTAAGAATTTCTACTGAAAACTCACTAGAATCTCTATTTAGGGGTCGGATTACAATTGCTCCATCTTCAAGGGTACATTCTACTTCATTATCAAGATCAAGATGCTTATAAAATTCTAAAGGTATAGTAATTTGGCGTTTTTTAGAAACACTAATGATTTTACGATCCATTTGATCACGCTCCATAGAAATGGCACTCATTGTTCTTCCCTCCTTTGTAGTATATGCAGAATCTATTAAAATATTACTAATATCTTTGTATCTTTGAAATCATTATAACAAAGAAACAAAGAAAACTCAATTAAGGACATACCGTTAGAATTGCCTATGTTACAAAACTATATAAAAATTTAAATATATAACTTAAAAACTGCCGGGATTGATGAAGTAGAACCGACAGAGCGATTGAACTCTAGGAAAGTTGAACGATAAACAATGTCTTATCTGCACCCACACCTTACGATACCTTTGAGCCTAGTGGGTGGTTTATGAGAAGGGAAGATGCTAAGCGGGTGGTAATAGAGTATTTAAAGCTTATGCATTTCTTTGGGCTGGAGCAGTTTAAGATTTAGGGATTATTGGAGTAAGAAGGACTTGTTCAATGAAAGAAATCTTTCACTGGATAAGTCCCTCTTTTTTTATATAGATGAATGTGAGGGAATATTTGAAGAGAAGAAAAATTGGTAGAAAATTTTTACAAACAAAGGGAAAATTTAACACATATAGAAATATATTTATATGGTTTCACGATTTATTTAAATAAGCTGGCAGCTAGGATTGTTGAATTGAAGGTAATTATTTATTAAAAGATTCTCTATGTAAAGGATAAAACCCTGTAAAATTTTGAAAACCCAGAATACAGTAATCCAAATTTGAAATTTTGCTCTTTTAAAAACTAAATTAAGCAGCGTGTTTTTCTCTAGCTTTTATGAACTTGCTTTCGTTGTAGGGCTCTTTATTTACCCACATAGCAAAGAGTATCCTAACCCAAATATTAGCTAGAGTCCTTACAGCTTCATGATGCTGTTTACCTTCTTTGCGCTTTTTGTAGTAATAGTCTTTGGCCCAGGGGATCCACCTTGTAGTTTGTAGAGCGAACTGATGTAAAGCGTTTCGAAAAGGCTTAATACAAGAGTGTCGCCTTTTTACAATACGCATTTTGCCACTTTGATGGAGCACTGGTGAAGTTCCCGCAAGGGCCTGTACCACCGAGGCGTCAGCATAACGGCTGCGATCGTCTCCCCACTCTGCCAGCAGCATCGGTGCAATTCGCTTACCGGCACCTGGTATGCTGTCGAAAATTTTACTGTCAAAGTGAGACTTAAAAAGTTTCTCGATTTCCTTGTCGTACTCATCAATATGTTCTAATAAAGGCTCTAGCTGATCTAGGATAGTAAATAAAAACTTAGACTTTGCAGAACAAATGGCCCTGTTCCCTTCTAAATTAGGTTTTTGAAGCTTTGTGAAGATCTCATTAGCTTTAGACGTAGGGTTAGGATGTTTTTGCTTTTTTAAAAACTTAAAGATCTCATCTCTACTAGCTTTTCGAGCCTGTTTTGGAGTGGGGTATTTCCTTAAAAAAGCTAGAGAAACAGGTAGAGTTATTTTAGAAAACAGCTCAAGAGCAACAGGGTAATATTCTTTCAGGG
>NZ_NIQC01000022.1 GCF_002216005.1 Natranaerobius trueperi | reverse complement strand
AAGCACGCCGCCAGCGTTCGTCCTGAGCCAGGATCAAACCCTCCTAATTAAATTTAATTAGAAAAGCCGATCTGGCTTATTTATTCAAAACTTAACGCTTGCATCCTGTTCAGTTTTCAAAGAACAAAAGAAAATGTCGGCGAGGAACTTCCCCTCGCCATGGACAAGTAATACTATACCACACCATTTTTGATTTTTCAAGACTAATCTTAATATTTTTTAAATAAAATTATCAACAAAGTTTAACTCTCATCCTGTTTAGGTCTCATTGTCGGGAACAATATAACATCTCTTATAGATGTAGAGTTTGTTAAAAACATTATTAATCTATCTATTCCAATTCCAAGCCCACCAGTAGGAGGCATCCCATATTCTAGCGCTTGAATAAAATCTTCATCCATCATATGGGCTTCTTCGTCGCCTGCATCTCGTTTTTCAACTTGGTTTTCAAAGCGTTCCCTTTGATCTCTTGGATCGTTCAACTCTGTAAAGGCATTCGCTATTTCACTTCCCCAAACAAAGCCTTCAAATCGATACGTCAAACGCTCGTCCTGTTCATTCCTCTTTGCAAGAGGTGAAACTTCAACCGGATAGTCCGTGATAAAAGTAGGCTGAATTAACCTATCTTCAACTCTTTCTTCAAATATTTCGTTTAGAACTTCGCCCCAAGTACTATCATCTTCTATCTCTAGTCCAAGCTTTTCTCCAGCTTTCCTAGCTTCTTCGTGACTTGTAAGTTTAGAAAAATCTACGCCAGTTTCTTCATTTATAGCTTCTACCATAGTTTTTCTTGACCACGGAGGTGTAAAATCTAGTTCATAACCTTGGTATTCAACCTTTGATGAATTAAATAGCTTTTTAACAATTTCATATATCATATTTTCTGTTAGTTCCATCATATCATAGTAATCAGTATTAGCTTGATAAAGTTCTATAGAAGTAAACTCTGGGTTGTGCTTTGTTGAAATGCCCTCATTTCGGAATATCCTGCCGATTTCATAGACTTTTTCAAAACCGCCAACAATTAGCCTCTTGAGATGAAGCTCTGTTGCTATTCTCATATAAAGATTCATATCTAGCGCATTGTGGTGTGTTACAAACGGACGAGCATTAGCTCCACCAGGTATAGTATGAAGTGTAGGGGTTTCAACCTCTAGAAAACCTTGATTATCTAAATAATTTCTCATTTCTCTAATAACTTTACTACGAATTTCAAAAGTACTTCTTACGTCAGGGTTCATGATCATATCTAAATATCTTTTACGATATCGTAAATCTACATCTTTTAATCCATGCCATTTTTCAGGTAAAGGCCGTAAGGATTTACTAAGTATTTCAAATTCATTTACCGAAACTGTAACTTCTCCCTTTCGTGTAACAAAGACTGTTCCAGTCACTCCAATAATATCACCAATATCCAGTTCCTTGTATACTTCATATTTCTCTTCACCAACGTTGTCGATCCGAGTATAAATCTGAACTTGTCCATTAAAATCCTGAATATGTGCAAAACTTGCCTTACCATGACCTCTTTTCGCCATGATTCTCCCTGATAAACTTACAGTTTCTCCCGTTTCTTGCATTTTATCATAATTACTATTGATATCATTTGCATAATGAGTGACATGATATTTTTTACCATAAGGTTCAAAATTTTGGTTTTCTAATTCTTTAGCCTTTTCATACCGCACTTGCATGAGTTCATGTTGATTGTCACTAGTCATAGTCCCACTCCTTACTTTTATATTTCTATTTCTTTAGTTATCTTAAAACTGAATACAAAGTAAATTTCTAAGTCCCAGGTTAAATACCTGGGACTTAATTTACCATATAAGATTAAACATCTTATTATTTGATATCCATTATTTCATACTCAATAGTACCTGCCGGAACTTTTACATCTACAACTTCCCCAGCTTTCCTTCCAATAATCGCTTCTCCTACAGGTGATTCATTAGATATTTTAAATTCTGCAGGATCTGATTCAGCTGACCCTACAATAGTATATTCTACCTCTTCATCAAATTCAAGATCCTTTAATACAACTTTGTTTCCAACAGAAACAACCTGATTATCTGTATCCTCAACTATCTTAGCATTTCTCAACATTTTCTCCAATGTAGCAATTCTTCCCTCAACAAAAGCTTGCTCGTTTTTAGCATCATCATATTCACTGTTTTCACTTATATCACCAAAAGAAATTGCTGTTTTTATTCGTTCAGCGACTTCTTTTCGTTTCACCGTTCTTAAATGCTCCAATTCGTGTTCTAATTTCTCATATCCCTCTTGAGTAAGGATTACCTCTTTCTCGTTTGTATGAGTCCCTTTGCTTACCATAATACTTCTCCCCTCTTTCTAAAAGTTTCTTGTTTTAATAAATTATATGTTGATACTGTCAAGATATTTAAATAATGACCTATTCTTTAAATAAAAATTTAAAAATAGGTCAACACCACAACTTACATACATCAGATATTTTATTTGTAACATTAATATACTGTTACCTTATCTTGTTTCTTATTCCTTGCCATATCATCAAATTTTTGTAAATTTTGCTCTATTGTAAACTACACCTATGTTTTTGTCAAACACAACATCAAGTTTCCGTGTTCTATGATATTGTCACCCTGATCGTTCTAAGAAAATGTCATTATATCTAAAAGGTGACATATCAAATGACCTAATCAAACTATTGAAGGTAATATGACTATTAAGGAAGCAACCCTGATTTCAAACCTTAGTGAAAGACAAATCACACGATTAAAGAAAATAATTCAAGAACTAGGTTCTAGTTTTGTTATTCATAAAACCGAGGTAGAAAACCTGCTCATTCCATATCTAAAGAGGCTTGGTTCGGCACTGGATTTTCATGTGATCTGCACGGTGTCTGATGCTACAGAGACAATCCTTGGGATTAATTTGGTGCTCTAGAAGAACTAGGCGTAAATATTATTCCAGCTAACTTCATACTCAAAGTTTTACTATCAAGTTTTACTGATAACATTCTCCTGCTTTTTGTTTTTGAGAGCATTTTGTTTAATTCTTTGAATATTTTCCTGGCTTATCGCTCTTTCAAAACTTCTGAGCCCAGCTAACTTAAATCCATGCTTTTTAGCTAAACGTGAAATCTCATCAACTTGTTTAACTGTTAACTCTCTTCCTAGCGTAAAACTTTCATACTTTTGTTCTAAAGCAAGTATCATAGTCTCAGCCATACAGGCGTACGCAGTTTTCTTTGGAAATCCAAAATTAAAATTAAATTCTACTTCACCAGGAACTTCAACAACTCCTCCTTCAATAACTAATATATCATCTCTATTTTTAGCAACCCTCCAAGAAACATCTCTGGGGCGAGCTACATCACATACAATTGCTCCAGGTTTAAGCTCTTCACCAGTTATAACAGCATCCGCAGAACCAGTTACTGCTATAATTATATCAACTTCAGATAAACTTCTCTTTATATTCGTAGACACTTTTGCAGCTAACCCAGTATCATCATAAATACTATCTGACACTTGTTCAAGTCTTTTTTGATTTTTTCCTAGTAATGTTAACCACCTTACATCTTCTGCAAACTTACGTGCAACAACTTTACCAATTGACCCACTAGCACCTAGTACAGCTATGTGGCAGTTTTTGTAATCATACCCCATCATTTTGCTTGCATCTTTCACTCCATCAATAGCTGTTGCCACAGTATAACTATTTCCAGTTGTAACTGGTATATTCAAATTTTTTGCTATTGTAATACCAGCATCACCAACAACTGAAGTGAGTGCTCCTAACCCTAAAATATTTGCACCAAGTCGTTCAGCTTTTTTACCTGTTTGAATTATTTTACTTAAAACATAATCTTCTGATAATGTTAATATTTGATCACTTGATAAAGGACAACCGACAAACCAACCTTCGGCTTCATTATGGGGAGTTTTTACACCCTCAATGTAAGACACTTTAAAAGGAGGAAATCTTTTGAATACACTCTTTAAGACACTTTCAGGACAATTTTTAAAAAAAGGATATTTTCTTAATATATCACTATGATATATTGGGTGTAAAACAAACGCAAATTTTTCCATGTATATCCTCCTTGTCACAGCATTAGTAGAAGTCTACTATATGAGGAGAAAAGTTTAGATCATCTAGTAGTTCTTCATAAACTTTTGATTCTAGTTCTTTCTTTTTGCCTTTTAATGAAACTAGTAAAGCCTCCATAACATTAGTCCCAAATGTTCTCCCTTCTAAAGAAGGGGTAGTTGTTATCAACCTCTTCAATCCTCTAATCTTAAGTTTATCAATATCTTCACTAGTTACAGTATTAGTAATTATAGTTTTATTAGTAAGATTATTTGGTAAATACTTGTTTATATAATGAAAATCACCACAAATAATGTTAACTCTATTATAAAACTTTTCAAATCTATTTGTATTACTGTTTTGCTTATCGCCTGTAGGATATAGTAATTTGAATGGTAAGTATCTAATAATTGGTAAAGCCATCCGCGCCACTTTATCTAAAGTTGATAAAGAGTTTATTGGAATAGGTAAACCTAAACTAAATATCAAGTCTCCATAAGTTACATCACAATTGGTATCTGAAATCTTTTCTGCCATCCCAAAGCGATCTAATGCACTTACTACTAATACCTTTTCTTCGTTAACAAACATATTATATTTATTTTCCAGTTCTTGAATAGTCTTCCTTTCAAGGCTATTTTTTAAACCACTGCCATCCACAATCGGCGTTTTTTTTGCACAAGAAACAATCTTTTGTGCATCCTTTAATAAATAACGCCTATCTCCAATTGTTAAAAATAGATCCATACCTCCTAAACCAAAAGCATCGACGTGTCCATCTAAATCTAAAATAGTTTGTTTCATACGTTCTAGTGATCCGTCCATCCCTCTTCTTTCAATTAACACATTTTCTCCTAAAAACTCTTGTTCTACTTCGTGATCTCTTTTTGATGATCCTAAGCTCACACTAACAACACGCTTCATATTAAGCACTCCCCCAGTAACGTTACTATCTTACCCCTCTACTAGGTTTTTCATAACACTCTCTAGTCGTTTTGGATTAACATATATGTCTTCTTCAATTGGAGAATCACCAATTTTGACACCAACCACTTCTTTATTAAGTAATGCTTTAATTAGATTAATTCTATAGTTAGATCCTAAAACTACTATAATATCATAAGAACGCACTTCATTTACTATCTCCATAATTCTATTAATTAATACTTCTCCTGACTTACTTTTTAACCATTCCCAACGTTCTTTATCTGTCATTAGAAAGCTATATTCTACACCATACTTATTACAAAGTTTTTTCAATTCGCTTTTATTTGCAACTGGGAAACCAATTACAGCAACCTTTCCACCCTTTCTTACTTCCCCTATACTTTCAACTTTAGATATAAATGCTCTGTCTATATTAAGTTTTTTACTAACTTCACTTTGATTATAGCCTTGAGCTCTTAAATTCAAAATTTCTCTAATTATATTATCTATTTTATTAGGATTAATTACTTTATGTCCTATTCGTAAAAACTCTATACTCACTCTTAATCCCCCACATAATTATTATGTACACAAGTTGTTCACAATTAACCTTACCATTATTTTACTTTATATTTGTTAAGGATGCAAATTATTGAAATTAAAAAACTCCGATTTTAAATCGGAGTTATGTGAACTAATATATTTCTTCTATATATTCATTTAAAATATTCCAAACTGTATTCTTATCAGTTTCTTTCATGATTTTTTCTTTTATACGTGCATTGTTTGGTAACCCTTTTAAATACCATGCAATATGTTTTCTCATATGAACTACTCCGTGCTCGCCATAATAATTAATTGCTTCTCTAAAGTGGTCATTAATCACATTTATAAATTCTTCTTTTTTTAAAGAATAATGGGGTTCTTCATTAATTTCTTTTTTCACCCTGTCTATCAGCCATGGGTTCCCCATAGTCCCACGTCCAATCATAACAGCGTCACAACCAGTTTGGCTTAACATTTCTTTCGCATCTTCTGGCCTGAAAATATCACCGTTACCTATAACTGGAATATCAAGTTCTTCTTTAAATTTAGTTATGATATCCCAATCGGCTGTTCCGCTATATTGCTGCTCACAAGTGCGTCCATGTATCGCTATTGCTACTACATTTTGCTCTTGAATCCTATTAGCCAGTTCTAATACATCACAATTGTAATTATCAAAACCCTTTCTCATTTTTACAGTAACAGGAGTTTTTACAGAAGAAACTACTTTACGTACAATTTCTACTGCAATATCTGGAGTTTTTAATAAAGCTGATCCTTCACCAATTTTTGTAATTTTAGGTGCAGGACACCCCATATTAATATCTATTATATCTACACCTAATTTTTCAATCTCTTTAGCTGCTTTTGCCATTAGATCCGGGTCTTTTCCAAATATTTGCTGAGAAAAAGGCACAAAATGATTGTGGTGACTAACCATTTTTCGAGTCTTTTTATTTTGCTGAAGAAGTCCTTTCGAACTTACCATTTCACCACAAATTAATCCAGGTTTAAATTTAGCTATGATTTTACGATAGGGTAAGTCACTGACACCTGCCATAGGAGCAAAAATAACGGGGTTATCCAAATAGAATCCACCTAGTTGGATAACCCTAGCCCTGGAGTTATATGACATTCTTTTCTAAAACTTCCCATTTTTCGCAGCGACCGCCCCATCTAGCTAGTAACTCACCTTCACTCTTGATATTAACTATTTCACACATGTTAGGACAACTAGAACATTCGAAACTAGACGCTTCATATTGTAAATCACTTGCTTCAAACCCTCTAAAGTTTGTCTTTTTACCATCTCTTACTGCATCTCTCGCTAATATAGCTGACCCAATAGCTCCCATTACATTAAAGTTTTCAGGTACCGTAATGTCCATACCTAGTTCTTGCTCAAAAGCAGCTTTTATACCGTTGTTTGCGGCTACTCCTCCTTGAAACACTAGTGGTTCTAGTATTTCTTTGCCTTTGCCAACATTATTGAGATAGTTTCTTACTAAAGCTTCACTAAGCCCTCTTATGATATCTTCTGTTTCGTGTCCCATTTGTTGTTTGTGGATCATGTCAGATTCAGCAAACACTGAACATCTACCAGCTATCCTTACAGGGCTATCTGATTGCAAAGCTTTATCACCAAAATTCTCGATCGGCACTCCTAAACGTTCTGATTGATGATCTAAAAATGAACCTGTCCCAGCAGCACAAACAGTATTCATTGCAAAGTCTACTACCACACCTTCTCTTAATATAATAATCTTAGAATCCTGCCCACCAATCTCTAAGACTGTTTTTACATCTGGAACTTGTTGAGAAGCTGCTACTGCATGTGCTGTGATTTCATTTTTCACAGCATCTGCACCTAAAATAACACCTGCAAGTGTACGCGCACTACCTGTGCTTCCAACACCTTGCACCTCAACTTCTTCACCTAACTCATCTTTTACATCTCGCAATCCAGTTTGTATGGCTTGAATTGGTTGCCCTTTTGTCCTAAGATACCTTTTGACTAGCACCTTACTATTTTCATCCAACGCTACAAAATTAGTACTAACTGAACCAACATCCACACCTAAGAATACTTTTTTCATTTTAACTCACCTCTCCAAGGCGTTTCTTTTTAATTAAGTCTACAAAAGCTTCTAATCTTGTCTGAACGCCTGCTTTACCCGTCTGTTCATCTAAAAATAAAGTTATGACAGGTATATTATAATCTTGACTTACCTTAGGTATGATGCTTTTAGCTACGATTTCTGGTATACAGGTGAAGGGGGCTAAATGCACCACACCATCAAAATCATTTTCGGCATAATGAATAGTTTCTCCAATACTGTTTTGACCATGCCCACCTACTAATTGATCAAGGTAAGGCCTTGCAAGCTTTTTCACACCTTTTTCCCCATCTATCAGTGTATTATCTCTTGTCCAATTAGTTAAGTGTATTGAACGATCAACTTGAACTCCTAATTCACCTAATGTTTTCTCAACATCTGCGTTTATAAATGGCTCTAAAACAACATATATTTCACCAATCAGACCAACTTTGATGGGTTTTTCAGGCCGTTCAAGACACTTAACTTTTCTTATTGCTTTCAGCGCTTCATTTCTAGCTTCTTTAATTTCTTTCATACTTTGTGCCTCATCTAACATACTCTGACCTATTTTTAATTGTTTTGATGTCTCTCCCTTATTAAGCTCATATGGACGAATTTTATTCACTTCACTTTCTAAATCATCTAGCGCAATTAATTTATGCCATGTACGTCTAACAATATCAAGTAGAGCAATCCAAGAATTATTTCCTTTTAGAATTTTTATTTTACTCATGAAATCAGATAAAGATTTAAGAGGGGGTTCAAATATAACAAAGTCTGGATTATATCCAATATCTTGTAGTATTTTATTTTGCAGCTCACCATAATATCCTGCTCTACATGGCCCAACACCACCAGAGCTTACAATTGTATCTGCTCCCTTTTCTATAGCTTCAAGATATGTTCCCAATAATACCTTAAAAGGGATACAAGCAAACTCCGGAGAATGCTTAGTTCCATAAGTCAAAGTCTTTCTTGTCGGTGCAGGAGGTTTAATAACCTCATGACCTAATTCCTTAACTAACATAGAAAACGCAATGTGAGAGCTCCCCATATGAGGAAATGTTATTTTTTTCATAATTATCCCCTCTTTCTTTTTAACATATCAACAAAAGCTTCTACCCTAGTATTCATACCAGCTTCTCCAGTGTGTTCATCTAGTGATAACGTTAAAAAGGGTACACCACTATGCTTACATTCAAGTTCAACAAACTTATCTACCATAGCATCTGGACCACATCCAAAGGCGGTCACATGTATAACACCATCTACCCTGGGTTTTTCTAGATAGTATAAAGCTGATCGTACCACTTGATTACTATAATACCAAAACATTTCCTTAGCGAATTTCTTTCGCTGACGAAGTAAGTCCACAGACGGTACATTGTCTTTTGTTAATACTTTTACATTCATCTTTTTTAAATTATCTAAAAGTCCTACACTAATATAAGGATCATATATAGTATAAGGATATCCAAGTAATGCTATTGTTATATCACCTTTTTGCTGTATTTTGTCACCTCTTGATTGATCCTTATCAATTAGCTCCCAAGCTTCTTGTGGAGAATATTCTTTGAGTAACAGGCTTTGGTATTTATTGAATTTATCCCATGCAGCTCTATAAGACATCAGTATTTTCCAAAAACTTTTATCTAGCTTCCTACCTATCCGATAGAAAAATTTCCAAAACTCTAGTTTTCCTTTTCTTAAGTCTAATCGATTATCAATAATGGGTGGTAAACCATCTATAGAGTATCTAACCATATCAGGTAGCCCTAAGAATTTAGGACACACAGTTTCTTCACCATCTAAGCTAACAAGTCTAGGAATAAATAAATAATCTACCTTTTCCATAAGATCTTTTACATGCCCGTGATACATCTTAATTGGGACACACGCATCATTAACCGTTTCTTTTACTCCTTGGTCTAACACTTGCTTATTACTTTCATTTGATAGTAAAACTTCAACTCCTAGTTCTTTAAAAAAAGTATTCCATAACGGAAAATACGTATAATAAGCAAGTGATCGTGGCATACCTACCTTCAGGGCCATGCCTGCCACCCCTTTCTAATTTACTGAGTGAAGTATCCTCTTCGATTTTAAATTAAATTTCTAATTTTTGCAAGAAACAAAAAACTGCCGACAATAGCGTCAGCAGTCCTTTCAATGTATTCTATTCTTTAACTAGATACTTTTGTGCTTTTTTATAATAATTTTCAGCAGAATCTATTAATTTTTTAACTTCTTCTTCTGATAGTTCTTTAATAACCTTACCAGGAACACCTACCACTAAACTTCGTGGCGGAATTTCTTTACCTTCTGGTACCAAAGCTCCTGCTGCTACTATTGAATTCTCCCCTATTTTAGCTCCATTTAATACTGTTGCTCCCATACCAATTAGGGCACCTTTTTCTACTGTACATCCATGTAAAATTGCTCCATGTCCAACTGTTACATAATCAGCAATGATTAACGGCTCATCCTTATCAACATGACAGATACAACCATCCTGAATATTAGTTTTCTGACCAATTGATACTTTCTCTAAATCTCCTCTTAACACAGCATTGAACCAAATACTTGCTCCATTTTTTATTAAAACATCTCCGACAATTTGCGCGCCTGTAGCTACAAATACATCTTCTGAAATTTTTGGAGAATAACCTTCATATTTATGTATCATACATCTACCCCCTTAAACAATTTCTTTCTTTATAATTTTACGGATCTTACATTTAAATTGCAATCTAAATCAACTAATAAAAAGGGATTATCCAAAAATATAATTGAAATTTATGGGATATCTCTTACTTGTAAGATTGATTTAAGATTTTAAATGCTTTTTTTCATTTTTATATTTTCGGGTTCTTCCTCTAAACGATTCTAGTTTCGCTACGGTAGTTTTTAAGTCATCACTAGTTATTTGACTTTCTTCTCCTTACTCGTCTAAACCTTTATCTCCATAAAGCTCATTTTCATGATTAGCTTCATAACGATCGGTAGATCTTCCACACTAAGCTATAACAATTTACATTTACTTCTGTTTTGTTCTAGTACTGATGTAAACACTTCCTCTTTTACGTGTTTCATTCTCTCTGATGTTATCTATTTATAGGTACTTTTCTTCTTACACTGCTTACACAAGTACATCCGAATTCTGCATCTAACCCATTCGTTAAAGCAGTAATTTTGTTCTTCATACGCAATGGAGAAGTAAACGAGCCAACCTGTAGTGAATATTTTAAGCTCCTTAAGTGTCTGTTGAACTAACCTAACACATTACGAATTGTTATCTGTCGCACCTTGTCATTGAACCGTTTTATGGACTTTTGTGCGGTCGGATACCAGCCTTCCTTCTAGCTTTGGAGAAGGAGAAGCCAAGAAACTTAAGTTTAAGTGTGCTTCCAGTATTACTCTTTCTCGGTTCACCTTAAGTTTTAATACCTCTTCAAGCTGTTTTATACAGTTGGCCATTGCTCTTTAGCGGCTCTCCTATCCTACTCTTGATGTAGGTAACACAATCATCAGGTATCTCACAAATTTGTGCCTTTGCCTATCTCACCTTCTCTATAGTTTAAAAGACTACCATTGTTCGAGCCCTTCCATTTCGGGTAATATAACCTCTGCTGACTTCTTACGGTTCAACCGTGCATCACCGCACGATTTGTCGCTGTGGGTTGTTGGTTAAACCCTCTTGTCGGCAACCCCCGTAAGACCTCCCCTGTTAAGAACGGTAACTTTCCTCTCATATATCTGCCACATTTACACCGTAGAGCTCGGGTGGTATCGGATTTTTGTGTTGTTCAGCACACTTGTCCGCTCTACATATGCCTTGTATGTGGTTTCTGTTCGTCAGACCGAGATTTTGCATCAGGCTTCCTTCAGACTCCACCTCACGATGGACGCCCTTGCCATTTGCTAACAGTTCCTACCACCAAGCCTGTAGCGGACTTTCACCGCCTAGCTACCGCCCATGCAGGGCAAACTGAAAAAGGGCTGTCCTAAAGTTTTTACTTTTGAGACAGCCCTTAAATTTTTAGTATCTATGTTAACCCGCATGTTATTTAAAATGGTGTTCCATTTATAAGCGCTTTCGCTGCTAATTGAGATAATTCATACGGAAGGTTTGTCGGAAATAAGCTAAGAATTAAACAACCAAAACCAAGTATAACAACTGGTAGCACCATTGTCATTGGTACTTCAGAAGACTTAGATTTTACTGCAGTGTCCTTTTTTTCTTTCCCAAAAAAAGCTATATTTATAATAGGCAGATAATATACACTATTCATTAGACTACTTAAAAGTAATACTAAAACATAATATGGTTGCCCTGCCTCTAGCGCCCCTAAACTTAATGACCATTTACTGATAAATCCATTAAGTGGTGGTATTCCAATCATAGCTAAAGCAGCAATAGTAAAAGAAATCATTGTTAAAGGCATTTTGTAACCAATTCCGCTAAAATCGGAAATTTTATTTTTACCAGTTTTCTTAATCATTGCTCCAGCTGCTAAAAATAGTGTACTCTTCATAAATGCATGACTAAATATATGAAAGATATCTCCTATCATTGCTGTCTCTGTCAAAATTGCTAACCCAAGTAAAATGTAACCCATTTGTCCAATACTTGAATAGGCAAGTCTTCTTTTAAGGTTTTCTTGAGTAATAGCAACTGCGGATCCTAAAAAGATAGTAATTACTGCTACAACAGCTAAAATCCAATTCCACCCAGAATCTAAAATCATTTGATAATCAAAAACGTGAAATATAACTCTTATTAGTCCATATGCACCAGTTTTAATCATTATTCCAGATAATAAAGCACTAGCCGGCGATGGTGCGACCGGATGAGCTTCTGGTAGCCATACATGTAATGGGAACATTCCTGCTTTCATCCCAAAACCAATAACATAGGAAATAAAAGCTGCAAAAGCTAACATCGATGGTGTATCGATTATTGCCATTTGATTTAGAGAAATAGTTTGTGTTAATTCGAATGTCATTATAATCCCAAAAAAAAGAAATAAACCACCCATTATAGTGACAATTAAATATTTGTAACCTGCTTTTAATGCTTCTTTTGTCTCACTGTGAATAATCAGTAAATATGATACTAATGACATTAATTCGAAAAATATAAATAAACTAAATAAGTCACCTGCTAAAAACAACCCCATACAACCACTTAAGGTTAGAATTAGTGAGGGGTAATACCTATCAGTATGCTCTTCTTGTTTCATATAATCCAATGAATAAATTGAAACTAACATCCAAATAAAAGAAGATAATAAGCTTAAGCCAAAGCTAAGGGCATCAACTCTAAAGGATATACCAAAAGGCGGAACTATGTTTGCCAACTGATAATAAATAGTATCTCCATTCATTATAGTTGGATACATAGCTAGAACTAACACAAAGGTTACAATAGGTGTGATAACAGACAACACATTTCTTCCAAATGTAGACCGTCGTTCAACAAATGCGATGACAAAAGTCATCATAAATGGAAATACAAAAATCCAAGCTGGTAAAAAGTTGATAATATCAGAATAACTCAAGTAGATGACCTCCTCTTATTTTTTCTGTTCACTTAATATAACAGTTTATAAATAACCACTTTGCTCTTTTTATGCATTTTTTCCCCATCAAGGCACCTCCTCTTTTTTCAGAAAAATTTTAATATTCTAAAATCTCATATAATTATAATGTACGATTTTAATTATATGTTAACAGTTAAATAGAAACAGGTCAACATTTTGTTTAAACATTCACATGTTAGTTTAGAAAGGTCCAATTTAGGACCTTTTAAGAATTGAGCTTACCGCCTTTTTTCCGCTTGAAAACGCCAGTCTATAGAAATCACTATAACTATCAAGAAGCTGATCTAACGATTCTAAAACATATTCTATTTCTTGTTCGTTTACTATCAATGGGGGTTCAAGCCTAATTACATTTGGATTA
Source organism: Natranaerobius trueperi (assembly GCF_002216005.1). NCBI lineage: Bacteria > Bacillati > Bacillota > Clostridia > Natranaerobiales > Natranaerobiaceae > Natranaerobius > Natranaerobius trueperi. The sequence continues at coordinate 27,959 of NZ_NIQC01000022.1, read as the reverse complement.
TTTAAAGTATAAGCAGTAATTATATTATAGTCATTTTGAAGTTTTTCTGCTACAAAGGCACCTATATATTCTTTACTTAACTTTGAAATCATACCTTGCGACACCTTATTTAAAAAGCCTTCTTCAGGGGAGGTAAATTCAACCCCAACTAATAAACCTTTTCCTCGTACATCCTTAATCAAAGAATACTTTGATTGTAGCTTTTTAAGCCCTTCTTTTAGAAGTTCACCTTTTTTTCTAGCTTGGTGATCTAGTTTTTGTTTTACTATTTGGTTAATTGACGCTATAGAAGCAGCACAAGCAACTGTGTTACCCCCAAAGGTTGAGGTATGTAATAATGCTTCATCTATTTTACCATAAGCATTATTCCAAACTTCAGAAGTAGTTACCATCGCACCTATAGGTACTACACCTCCACCTAAGGATTTTGCTAAGCATATTATATCGGGTACTACTTCTTCCCATTCACATCCGAATAGTCTACCTGTTCGACCTAAACCAGTTTGTATCTCATCAATTATAAGCAGTACATTGTTTTGAGAACATATGTTTCTTACCTCTTTAAGGTAGTTACTTGTTGGCTCGACAATCCCACCTTCGCCTTGTATTGGTTCAAGAATAATTGCTGCAATATCATCATCGATTTCATCTCTTAACGCTTCAATATCACCAAAAGGCACCTGTTTAGATTTTAATAACATGGGTGAAAAAGGTTGTTTATATTTTTCTCTACCAGATACAGAAAGAGCTCCCATTGTTTTACCATGAAATGATCCTTGAGTAGATATAATTGTTTGTTTACCAGTACTTTTCCTTGCTATCTTAATTGCAGCTTCTACAGCTTCAGCTCCACTATTACAAAAATATGAATGTTGTAATTTCCCTGGAGTGATACTAGCTAAGTTTTCCCCTAAAGATGCATTTAGTACTCCCATTGAAGCTTGTAGTAAATTCGGCTTTTTTTTAACCATATTAATAGCTTCAAAAACCTCTGGAGGATTATGCCCTAAGTTAAGTGAACCATAACCACCTAAAAAATCTAAATACTCTATTCCTGATTCATCCCAAACTTTTACTCCTTTAGCTTCAACAAATTTTTTATCAAACGATAATAAACTTAACATCTTTCTAAAAGCAGGATTAAGATAATCATCATGTTGTCTTTTAATATCATTAATTGACTTCTCTAACGCTTCCTCTACAGTTATTAGATTATTCACGTAATCACCCTTTCTATTCTTCGTCAAACTCACCATCTTTTGCCCTATGAGCAATACGCGAAGCTGATGCAGCTGCGAGTGCGGCAATTAAATCATCTAGGAAGGTGTTTACCTTGCCACTTTTTTCGTTATTAATCCGCTCAATAACACCTGGTTTCTCTTTATCTAAATAACCAAAATTAGTAAGACCTATAGATCCATATATATTTACAATACTTAATGCTAGTATTTCATCTACTCCATATAAAGGATCATCAGTTAACAGTAATGATTGTAAGGGTTCATCAACTTCTCCTTTTTCTGAGGCTATATCTAAATATATACCTGTTGCAACAGCATTTTGCACTTCTCTTTTTCGTAGCACAGCATCTACACTATTTCTTGCATCTTCAAAAGTTAAATTATCTAGATAAGGCTTTTGTAACTCAAGGACTAATTTAGCCACTTCATCTAAGTTAACCCCTCTATCTTTTAACATAGCAAGAGTTGCTTGATGTAATTGATTATATTCCATAAAATCACCCTTTCATAAAATCTTTCCTTTACACTATTATATTATACTCCAGTTGTTTCCATACAACAAATTGATTTATAAATATATAGTTTGGGAATACTTAAAAATAGGATTTGGTTTTAAGGAGGTATTATAATGAGAAAAGTTGTTTATGCTATACTAGGAGTATTAGTAGTAGGGCTTACGATTGGGAGTTTTGTCGGTCTTCTAACTATGGGACCACGTTTTATAGGGTATGACTCTCCTCGTTCAACAGATATGTTTGGGGCAGGAGATAGACGTTATGACTATAAAGGTGAATGGTTTTTCAAAAGTGGAAGAGATGGTGCATCACAGTGGCCACATACTGATACCTATGACCAAGATAGAAGATCAGGTACTTATCTTAATAACGGACAAAGAATATATTTCTCATCTGCCAGTAAATCATCTATTCCTGTCCAAGCAAGAATAGGCGCAATGCCTATGACCAGTCCAATGATAAGTTGTGCTGATTGTCATGGTAGTGATGGCAGTGGTAGTACTATTCAAACAAGACAAGGTGAAGTTAATGTTCCTGACATAAGATATGAACAATTATCAAGTAATTATACAAGAACAGAACTGAAAAAAGTTATTAGAGACGGCGTAGATCCTGAAGGCAATAGTTATGACTGGCCTATGCCTAATTGGGTAATGTCTCCTGATGACTATGAAGATTTACTTGACTATTTAGAAACTAAATCAATTGAATAATTAAAATAAAATGATATACAAAAAAATGAAAAGCTCCCCAATAGTACACATATTATAATAAAAGTTGTTTACCGAAGGGGAGCAGTCAATTAATTAAAGATCATTTCTGGGTTATCAACTTCTGTTTTAGTTCGTATAAGTTTATTTAAGCTAGGCAAGGCAGTTTTATCTCCTAATAGTATAGCTCCTATTAATACATTATCTCTGAAAACTGTTTTTTTATATATATTATTTTGAAAATCAACTTGAGCCACTACATTATCATTTTCACTTGGGTATATTTCTCCAATAGATACTAAATCTATTCCCAATATTTTTAAAGAAGTAGATGATACTGTACCATTATATTTTTTTGAATTAATATATACCATATTTTCAGCAACTAACTTCCCTTGCTCTATCGCTGCTGGTATAATGCCATAACATTTACCATTAGCTTCTGCAACATCACCAGCAGCGAAAACGTCTAAAGCACTTGTTGAAAGATAGTCATCAACTAAAATTCCTTTATTAGTCTCTATACCAGCTGAACTTGCAAGTACAGTATTAGGAATTACTCCAGCAGAAACAACAACTAGGTCCGTTTCAATCTCTTTACCATTAGTTAACACCAACTTTAAGTTACCTAGACTATCTCGCGTTATATTTTCAGTTTGACTATCTAGAATGATCTCTATGCCAAATTCTTCTATACTTTCTTTAAGTATATTACTTCCTTTCATATCTATTTGTTTCTTTAAAACCCAAGGATTTCGGTCCACAACTTTCACGTCTAACCCTAATTGTTTTAAACTATAAGCCGTTTCTAAACCTAAAAGACCTCCTCCTATAACAACACTACGAGTTTTATCCCGAGCATTCTTTTGTATTCTTCTAACATCTTCTATTTTTCGTATTGTAAATACTCCAGCTTGTTCGATTCCTTTTATAGGAGGAGTATTTGGGCTACTACCAGTAGCCAAAAGTAGTTTGTCAAAAAAAATTTTTTGATCACAATCAGTTACTATTTTTTTATTATCCACATCTAGATTTTTAACAATAACATTTAAATACAACTCTATATCATTTTCATAAAACCAATTCACAGGCTTTAAAGGAATATCTTCTATACCTAATCGATTACCTAGCACTTCTATTAGTTGAGGTCGACTATAACAATAAAAGGATTCATTACTATAGATTGAAATACGTGATTTTTTATCTAATTCTCTCAAACGTTTTGCGGCTGTTATACCCGCAATTCCATCTCCTACAATTACATAATGCATCCCATATCACCTCGCCTATACATAATATGCGGGCCACATCTGTGGTCCCGCATAATTTATATTACTCTTCTTCAAACATGCTTTTATCCACACCACATTCCGGACAAACCCATTCTTCAGGAATATCATCAAAAGCCGTTCCTGGCGCAACACCATTATCTGGATCACCTAGTTCAGGATCATATACCCAACCACAAACAGTACATACATATTTTTTCATAAAAACTCTCCTTTCTTAATAATAATAACTAATTAGTCATAATCATTTTAACATAAATTCATTCTATATTCTAGAAAAATAACCATAATTTTAACTGTTTACATTATCTAAATCGTGAACCTTTCATGTCTAAATTTACGAGAAATGAGTGACGACTCTTATAAATTCTGTGAATTAATTAATAAACCGCCTACTGCATCAGTAACAACAAACATATATAATAGCACTGTGAATTACTGCATCTACACCATATTATAAAGGCTTATGTGAATAAGGGGTTATGATAGTATTGTCTACAATTGTGCATAAATTATTATCTTTTGCTAGTTATGATAAAACCTCTAAGCGCTATTTTTAAGTAGAGTTTGTTGATGTTTCAAAGTAGAAGGTACAGAACAATAGTATTTTCTTTTATAACTTTATTAATCAGATTTCTAAACCTAGATATCCTTCTTCTCCAACAGTTTTGCTTATAGCTCCAGTTACTAGACAAGGGTCTTGCTGACCATGTACTGGCTGCGCTTTAAATTTAGCCTCCATTTTACCACTTTTAATTTACATTTTACTTTAAAGAGTTAAACATTAAAAGAACCTTTCCAAATCCCCTTATTTGGAAAGGTTCTCATCTACTATTTAGACTTAGTTTCTTTTATTTTTTCAATATTTACAGTACTCACTTTTAATTCAGGTGTTCTTGCTTTAGGATCAAGAGCATCATTAGTTAGTTGGTTGATAGCCTCTTCTGCAAAATGGAAGTTCATATAAACCACACCTGAAGCTATTTTTTCAGTTACCATAGCTTGTGTTTTTACAGCTCCTCTACGTGAAGAAACTTTCACTATATCACCATCGATAATCCCTAAATCTTCAGCATCTTCATTATTTATCTCTACATAACCTTTAGAAACCTTTTCATTTAACTCAGCTACTTTTCTTGTCATTGTTGCATGGTAGTGATATAACATTCGTCCAGTTGTTAAAATAAACGGATATTCCTGATCTACATTTTCTGCAGGCGGTTTGTAATCTATAGCCACAAACTTTCCCCTGCCTCTTTTGAAGTTACCATCTTTATGAAGATACTTTGTACCAGGATGATCTTCTGTTGGACACGGCCATTGAATGCCATTTTTCTCTATACGATCATAAGTAATCCCTTTATAACTTGGTGTAACTTCTCTAATCTCATCCATAATCTCTACTGGATGACTATATTCCATTTTCAGTCCCATTTTTGATGAAAGTTCACATATTATCTGCCAATCAGGTTTACTGTCTCCTACAGGTTCAATAGCTTTACGTACTCTTTGAACTCTTCTTTCAGTATTAGTAAATGTTCCATCTTTTTCTGCATATGAACTAGCTGGTAACACAACATCTGCCTTTTGTGCAGTTTCTGTTAAGAAAATATCTTGTACTACTAAAAACTCTAAACTTTCAAAAGCTTCTTCCACATGACATAAGTTAGCATCTGTTACCATAGGGTTTTCACCCATAATGTACATACCCTTGATTTCTTCACCTGCAGAGTTAATTATCTCGGTAACAGGTTTTCCTGGATGAGGGTTTAAATCTGTCCCCCACGCTTTAGAAAATTTATTAACAATTTCTTTATCAGCTATTTTTTGATACCCTGTATAGACATTAGGAAGTCCTCCTAGATCACAAGCACCTTGTACATTATTCTGTCCTCTTAATGGATTGACACCAGTGCTTTCACGCCCAAGATTCCCTGTCATCATTGCTAAGTTAGCAATTGAAGACACTCCATCTGTACCTGTTGTGAATTGAGTTATGCCCATTGTATATAGTATACAAGCTTTACCATTCTCACCATAAATCAAAGCTGCCTGTTCAATTTTCTCTTTTGGCACTTTTGTTATTTCTGATATTTGATCTAATGAAACATCCTTTAAGTTCTTTTCTAATTCTTCAAAGTCTTCTGTGTTATTTTTAATAAATTCTTTATCTATTAACCCTTTATCATATACAACCTTCATCATACCTTTTAATAAAGCAACATTAGTTCCCGGTAGATTCTGTAGCCAAACATCTGCTTTTTCCGCAATTCCTGTTTTCCTTGGATCAGCAACAACTAGTTTAGCACCTTTCTTTTTAGCTTTAAATATTTTTTGAGCAATTATAGGATGTGCCTCAGTAGTATTAGTACCTATAGCGAAAATTGCCTCAGTCTCTTCTATTTCACCAATACTATTTGTCATCGCTCCACTTCCAAACTGTGTGGCCAGACCGGCCACTGTAGGAGCATGTCAGAGGCGAGCACAATGGTCAACATTATTACTTCCAACAGCTGCTCGTGCAAATTTTTGAAATAGATAATTTTCCTCATTGGTACATTTAGCTGAGGTTAAAAATCCTAATGATTCCCCTCCATATTTTTCTTTTAACATTGTTAAGTTTTCTGCAACTTTACTTAAAGCCTCATTCCAGTTAGTTTCAACCAATTCACCATTTTTTCTAACTAAAGGCTTAGTTAGTCTATCATCACTTTGAATGAATCCAGTACCAAAACGACCTTTGACACATAAATATCCATCATTAACTACTGCCTCATCATTAGGGGACACCCCAACTACTTCTCCGTCCTTCACGTTTAGATTAAAGGTACAACCCACTCCACAATATGGACAAGTTGTTTTAACCTTATCAAATTCATAGAGTCTTCCTTTTCCCTTCGTAGGCTTTGATTCTAAAGCCCCTACTGGACACACTGTAATACAGTTCCCACAGTTGACACAGGAAGATTCATCAAGAGAGTGGTCATAAAAGGTAGAAACTTTTTTATAGAAACCTCTACCGATAAAGTCAATGGCTTGCGACCCTTGAATATCATGGCAAACTTTAATGCATTTACCGCACAGTATGCATTTTACTGGATTTTTCTTAATAAACTTACCTGAAATATCTGCATCTACTTTTCTTACTTCTCCTTCAAAACGAGATTCTTTGACCCCGTACTCATAACAATAGTCTTGTAACTTACAGTCTCCAGTTGCTTCACACGTTAAACAATCATTTGGATGATTTGCCCATAACAGCTCAAGAACCATTTTTCTGGCTTTGTGAACTTTTTCAGTGTTTGTTTTAACTACCATCCCATCTTTAACAGGTAACGCACAAGAAGCTGGTAAATTATCTACATTTTCAACTTCAACCACGCACATACGACAAGCTCCTACTATTTCTAGGTCTTTTTGATGACAAAGCGTAGGAATTTTTTTTCCCGCTTGTTCACAAGCCTCTAAAACTGTTGCAGTTTTAGGAACTTCTATGGTTTGTCCGTCAATAGTTACGGTAACAAAGCTCATCTTCCCTCTCCCCCTTTTCTTCATTTATACTCTAGAATGAAGGTTATCCTAAAACTACTGCTTCAAACTTGCACTTTTTTAAACATTCGCCACACCCAATACATTTATCAGGATCAATTTCATGTGGCTGTTTCTTTTCACCGGAAATCGCATCTACCGGACAAACTCTTGCACAAGCAGTACATCCAATACAATTATCTGGAACAATTTGATATTTAACTAAATCTGAACATACACCAGCAGGACATCTTTCATTCTCTAAATGCTCTTTATATTCATCTTCAAAACACCTTAGTGTACTTAAAACTGGGTTTGGTGCTGATTTACCTAGCCCACATAAAGAGGTATTAATTATCATATCGCCAAGCTCTTTCATTAATTCAATATCTCCAGATCGGCCTTTACCTTCGGTAATTCGCTCTAATATTTCTAACATTCTTTTTGTGCCTTCACGACATGGAGTACATTTTCCACAAGATTCAGATTGAATAAATTTCAAGTGAAGTTTAGACTCATTAACTACACATGTCTCTTCATCCATTACTACAAGACCACCTGAACCCATCATTGCACCTGCATCATCTAACGTGTCAAACTCAACAGGTAGGTCTAATTTATCTTCAGGAAGACAAAAGCCTGAAGGGCCTCCTATCTGAACTGCTTTTATTTCATTGTCTTGTTGTATTCCGCCGCCCCCGATATCAAAAACAATATCTCGAATACTTGTCCCCATTGGAACTTCAACCAAACCAGTGTTTTTCACCTTACCTGTTAACGCGAAAACTTTAGTTCCAGGACTTTTTGGGGTACCGTAATTAGTGAACCAATCAGCGCCATTTGCTAAAATATACGGTACACATGCTAATGTTTCAACATTGTTTACAACTGTTGGTTTGCCCCATAATCCTTGTTCTGTAGATCTTGGAGGAGTAGGTCGTGGCATTCCTCTTCTACCTTCTATGGCTCTAGTAAGCGCAGTACTTTCACCACATACAAATGCTCCTGCACCCTCTACTACTTTTAAAGTAAAGTTTACACCTGTTCCAAGAATATTTTCACCTAAAAGCCCCAATTGCTCAGCTTGTTCAATTGCCATCCTTAAACGACGCACTGCTAATTGGCATTCCGCTCTCACATATACATAACCAATTTCAGCCCCAATAACATATCCTGCTATTACCATACCTTCTATAACACTATGAGGGTCCCCCTCTAAAATACTTCTGTCTATAAATGCACCCGGGTCACCTTCATCAGCATTACACACCATATATTTAGGTTCGGCAGGTTCTTGACCCGCTAACTTCCATTTCTCCCCGGTAGGGAATCCGGCTCCTCCTCTACCTCTTAAATTTGATTTAATAACTTCTTCTGTAACCTCTTCTCTTTCAAATTCAACAAGAGCTTTTGCTAGTCCTTCGTAGCCACCCTGTGCAATATATTCATTAATACTATCTGGGTTAATATAACCACAATTTCTTAATACGATTCTTTCTTGCTGTTTATAAAAGTCAATTTCATTATAGTAAGGAATTTTCTCTTCACTGTCACGGTCATGATACATTAATCGATCTACAGTCCTACCTTTAAGCAAGTGTTCTTCAACAATTTCTGAGACATCATCTTGCGATACTTTAAAGTAAGAAGTCCCTTCTGGATATACTATGACTATAGGGGCTAGCTCACATAAGCCATGATAACCAGTTATTATTAACTTAACTTCATTAGTTAACCCATTTTTTTCTAATTCTTCAGTAAATTTCTCTTGTATTTGGGGACTATCGGATGAATTACAGCCTGTATCTCCGCATATTAAAACATGAGATCTATATGATTCCATTTTTACCCCTCCTCTCCCTATTTACTTTGAGGTTTTCCTATTACTAAATCGTTAACTATTTTTCCATTAACAACATGATCATTAATTATTCGTGGAACATCCTCAGGAGCAACATTACCATAGGTAATTCTCTCCTCACCTTGCTTTTTAACACCTACTAACACCTCATTTTCACACATCCCAATACAACCAGTTTGTGTAACTGTTATATCACTTAATTCTCTTTTATTTAACTCTTCCATGAACACATTAAGAACTTCCCTAGCACCTGCAGCTATACCACAAGTACCCATCCCTACTATAAGTAGATTTTCATTAGTTTTCCTAGCTTTTATAGTTTCTTTTGCTTGCTCTCTATATCTTTTTAAATCTTCTAATGATTTTAGTTTAGACAAATTTAGTCACCCCCATTTAACTGTATGTTTTCTTCTAAATACTCCTTAACCCAGTTAAGCACCTTCAAATTTCTAAATGCATCTTTATTGAGGACTGCTTTTACTTCCTCAGTAGAAAATTCAAAATTAGAATTTTCCACTTGATAACTAAATTCTAAATCAAGATCAGGATTAGCTTGAAAAACAGTTATTATAGTATTTATTAATTTACCAATTGGAGGCCTATCCCAGTGACTATATTTAAACCAAACTGATACCTTGGTTCCTAGCCCCTTTAAATTAGACTCTACCTTAATTCCACCATCACACTGCTTTGCTTTCATTTCAAGTAAGGATAACCCTAGTCCTACCCTTCGTGTTGTCCTAGTAGTTTTAAAAGGGTCTGTCACCTGTTCTTTCAAACTATCCTCTATACCTTTACCGTTATCTATAACTTCAATGATAAGTTGATCATTAACATAACTCAAATAAACTTTTACATATATCTTAGTTGCTGAAGCTTCGATAGAGTTTTGTATTAAATCTAATAAATGTAGTGATAATTCTTTCATATCTATTTATATTTTTCTATTATCTCAGGAATCTGATCAGGGGTTAAACGACCATGAGTATTGTCATTTACCATAATAACAGGCGCTAATCCACAGGAACCAATACAAGCTACAGGCGCTATTGTAAATTTCAGATCTTCGGTGGTTTCTCCTGGTTGAATGTCAAGCTCTTCAGTCAACCTGTCAATGATTTCTGCGGCCCCTCGTACATGGCATGCTGTACCAGTACAAACTCGAATCACCCATTCACCTCTTTGTTGTAATTGAAACTGATCATAAAATGTTGCAACTCCAAACACTTTACTTAGAGGCATATCAAAAGCATCGGCAACTTTTTTCATTCCTCTTTCAGGTAAATAACCATAAAAGTCTTGTACTTTTTGCAGTGCTGAAATCAAGGTACCTTCCTGGTCTTTAAACTCAGATAAAATTTCTTCTACTTGTTCCTCTTCTTGTTTCTTTACTGCATGATCGCACTTACATTCAGCCACAATACCTCCCCCTTCCTATTTATATTTATCCTGACTCTTTAAAAGTTAAAATTTCTCTTGTTCTTAAAAACTTTAATAAACACCACCTTTTCTGTTTAGTAAAAACTTCTTTTTTCATCCAACATGGTTCCTTTAAAAGAAACCATGTATAATTTGTATTCATTCTTATATGTATAAATTCATGCGTCTCTGAAAAAACTATTATAAGATATTCTTTTACTATGTCTTCATTGTTTCGTGTATTAGAAAGTGTTTTCGAAAATACAGATCAAATAAAGCCATTGTTTCATGATTCGGAAAATAGATAGACAGTGTATTTCTTATTTTGTTTGTACTTCCATTCTAGGTATAACTGTTTATACCAAATACTTTGGCTGTTTTTTAAAAGCTGGAATGTTTAACCCGGTATTATGATCTGTAATCGCAATAATATCAATCCAATTATTTTTACTAGTAGTTAGTATGTTTTTGGGGCCCATATCGAAACCTGTACATATAGAGATAACACACAATGAATGTGAGGATCTCCTTTATACCAACAATTATTCTTCACTATTAATACCTAGTTGGTATAATTTGCCTACGATTTGATAACAATTTTGATCTGTTCTTATAATAATCGTTTCTTCCCTTTTAGCTTTATTAATAGTTTCTTCTTCAACTTCGCCCCCTTCTGCTATCAGCACTGCTGATAACCCAATTAAAGATGCCAAAGCTACTATATTAGGGTGACTCTGAAGTGTGACCCAGATATTGTTTTTATTACAATTTGACATAACAAAACTCAACAAATCAGAACAATAACCACCTATAACTTCTTTATTTAGTTGATCATCTCCAACAATGACTTCTAACTTTAATTCATTGACCAATTCTTGTAATTTCAAACTCCCACCTCACTTAGATTAAGTTACATATTTAACTTACCTCTAGAATTATAAAAGTCTTTTTGACGCATTTTTAATATGTGAGGTATTCCTTTAGCTAAAAATCTACATGATGGGATTCACATGCACCACAATCTAATTGCGGAACTGTTCTGCTAACTTTTCATTTTCTGTTAACGTCTTTACTGATTGGCTAACCCATACTGTTAGTCAAATAAAATGATGTTTAAGCTAGCTAATTCGTAATATCAATAAAAAACCACCCCGTCAGTCTGTTTTGGAGGTTAACAAGTATTTATACTCTAAGTTCTACTTTAAAGTTAAATTCCTTCTACTTATACTTAATAAAACAGAATTACACGGGGTGATATATTTTAGTCTAATAGGATTTATTTACTTTTTTTGTATTTAAAATAGGCATGTCCACATTTTCTAGTAGACGCTGATACCCAAAGAAAGTTCCACATGATAGTGCCGCAATTGTACCTAGTCTACCTCCAATTCCAACATTTACAGAATCTGTTGCTAAAAATATCAACGCACAAATCAACCCTACCACTGCACAATCACGAAAATCTGTTACTTTTTCCTGTGAGACCATTCCTACATAAGAAGCAGCTGCTAGAATCCCTGCATAAGAAGTACCTAGGGGTTCTAAGATTATCCCTGCCAGCAAAACAACCACAGCTGAAGCCATAACATTTCCTTTACCTGAGTGTACACTTATATAATAAGTTAACATTGTACCTAAAATAGCAATTGAAATTATTATGATTTCTGACATTTTCAACACGCTCCTTTTACAAGCTGAAAATATTAATAACAGCTAGTGTCAACACCACAGACAATGCAGCTGTTGTTCCGCCTTTTCCTCCCCAACCAGCAAGAATAGGTTTAGTTATTATAATCATTATTCCAACTATCAGACCAGCCAAAGCAGCAATTGTTAATGACGGAATTACAAAGTCATCTGACATACCAACAAAAGAAGCCGTATATGTCGCAGCTGTTAAACCTTTTGGTAATAGTAAAGCTGCTAATATGCCAACAAATCCATTAGCAATAAATGGACCATACCCTACAATAACATTTAATGTATATGTTATTAATGCAGATACAATCGATAACCCAACTATTGTGATATGCTCTTTATTTTTTTCATTCATTTTCCACTCTCCTTTTCATAGATATGGTAGATAGCTCTATCAGAAACTCTTGCTTCCTTTTCAAATAGTTCTTTTGTATGAGCTTTATTTACATAATAACTGACTCTACATTGGCTAGAGAGTACAACATCATTTCAATAGCAACCACATTAAACAAGGCCAACCCTAAACCTCGTATATAGCCTCCTTGTATAATAGAGTTAGTTTTGACATGCTATTTTCATAGTTAAGAATTCACTGATCTTTGAAATTTTATACTATTGATAGCACGTCTTTAAATTATCGGCTTTTTAAATGTTAAAGTTTTCACTTTCGCTTTGCAATCTTAGTTTACTATGCTACGAATTATCTGTCAAGATTATGAAAATTCTCTATTCTTACTGATTTCTTTCATGTATTATTCTTAAACCTTCTAATGTAAGGAAAGTATTTAAAACATCAATTGTTTCACTCTCTCGATATATAAATTGTGCCATTCCTCCAGTAGCAATTACCTTTGGTTCTCTCGAGAATTCTTTTTTCATTTTTTTAATTATCCCATCTACTTGCCCTATGAAACCATAAAATATACCAGATTGCATACTTGAAATAGTATCTTTCCCTATTACTCTTTCAGGTTTTGTTAATTCTACTCTAGGTAGTTTTGCTGCAACTTCAAATAGAGCATTTGTAGAAATAGAGATACCTGGGGCTATAGCACCACCTAAGTAATTCCCTTGTCTTGATATAGCACAAAAAGTGGTCGCAGTACCAAAATCCACAATAATTAGAGGTGCACCGTACAGTTCGTACCCTGCTACCGCATTTACTATTCTGTCTGCCCCAACTTCTTTTGGGTTATCATATTGTATATTTACCCCAGTCCTTATCCCAGGCCCCACAGTCTGCGGCTTTATGTTCATAAACTTAACACTCATTCTAGTAAGTGTTTGAGTTAAAGGCGGGACAACTGAGCTTATTATTATATTATCTATAGAATTTGGTTCTAAATGGCTGTGATAAAATAAATTTTCAATTAGCACTCCATATTGATCCTCCGTTTGGGACTTGTCGCTCTCTATACGCCAATGGCCTAGAAGTTCATCATTTTTATATAATCCAAGAACTATATTTGTATTACCAACATCGATAGCTAATAACATATTATTACCTCCTTATACAATAGAGTTAGTTAGACATGCTATTGATAGTTAAGAAATCACTGATCTTTGAAAAATTTATACTTGACTATTCATAGCACGTCTAGTCTTAATTATGGAATGTATCTCCACTTAAAATTTTCTCTTTCCCATGTTTAGTCTCTATAATTAGTGCACCTCGCTCATCTATATCTATTGCATATCCCGCTAAATTTCTTGAAGAAACCTGTTTAACAGTAATTTCTTTTCCTAACGTACAGGAAAATTCTTTCCATATGTTTAAAACATCAGATATGTTTTCATTAAGCATGTTAAGTAGAATTGTTATTTCATCAAGAACTTTACATAGTAAAACTTTACGATCAATAGGTTTTCCCTTTATCTTCTTTAAGGTAGCTACCTTATCTTGTAGCTCAGAAGGAAAGTTTTCAACTGTTTGGTTTGCATTGATTCCTACGCCAATAATAGCTTTTTGAGGTGCATCAGTTTCACCAGAAAGCTCTACTAATATACCAGAAACTTTTTTATCATTAACTAACACATCATTTGGCCATTTTATTTGAGCATGTATATTTAAATGATTTCGAAAAACTCTAGCAATAGCAGTGGCTATCACTAATGGTAAAGTAGGAATCTCATCCATTGAACAGTTAGGATTAATAACTAACGAAAAATATATTCCACCATGAAAAGAAGCCCAGCTTCGTCCGAGTCTACCTTTACCACTAGTTTGTTGTTCAGCCAATACAATGTGTGGTGAAGTTACTGAATGTCCATATCTATTGGTAGAATCAATTGTACTAAAATGTGTCATATCAAATTGTTCTCTAATATTTTGATCTAATTCCCAAGGATATAATAAATCTGGTATAGATATAAGATAGTACCCTTTGCCTCTCACTCTATCTATTCCGTAACCGAGATCAACTAATCCTTCTATATTTTTCCAAATTGCTGTGCGAGAGATATTAAGATCAGCTTTCATATTTTCTCCAGAAACATAAGTATTAGACTTTAATAGATCTAAAATATTTAATTTTGTTCTATTTATCTTAGTTTCAGTAGTAATAGCTACTCACCTCATCAATATTAACTTAAAAACTCAATAAGATTTTAACACCTTGTTCAAAACTGTCAAGTCTAAATAGTAAATTAGTGTAATTGTTCTGTGATATTGTCACCCTAAGAATGTTCTGTAAAAATGTCACTATGACTAAAAAGGTGACATATCAAATGACTCAAGAAGAAATAAAAAAACTGAATATTATCAATCAAATAATTGATGGTTACTTGACCATTAAGGATGCAGCTCAGGCTTTATACCTCAGTGAGCGACAAATCAAACGACTAAAGAAAGGAGTACAACTAGAAGGACCTAGTTTTGTCATACATAAAAACCGAGGTAGAAAGCCCACCCATTCTGTTTCAGAAAATACTGAAAAGCTCATAGTCGGGATTTCTAGCCCTAAAAAGCACAAGAAGAGTAAAAGCCATCACAGACGCAAACGCAAGGATAAAATGGGACTTTTAGTACAAATAGATGCTTAACCTTATCAAATTTTAGATAAAAATAGTCAACTGGTTCCTAAATCTAAAGTTGCTGTCCTATCTACTCCTAAATTTGGAGTTAAAGCGAAATATAAAGATATAGTGTTTGACACAAAAATAGTAGACAAGCATTCCACTTCTAAAGCAGTAAATAAAGTCAAATAAACTCGATCACCTAAAACTAAAACAATTCCAAATGAAAGGCATCCTTGAAAAAAACAGAACAAAAGAACTGATGTGAGTTTCGACTTGGATGACTAAGAACTTTTAGATGCTATACTTAATTCCAGAGACCGAGTTTAAGACTCGGTCTACCTTCCTGGGGGGTGACATTTTCTCTGAACAAATTTATGCGTTTTTAGGTGACATTTTCAAAGAACATTGACAGTCTAAATAGTAAATTAGTAGAATTACCTAAATATATTACATGATTTAAATAAACTAAAATCATTAGCCAAAATTACTATGGCTTCCATTCTCATAGTTATAATATTTGACCATGTCAATCATATATTATTACCTATTATAGCTGTAATCAGTTTATTACCACTTACCCATTGAAACTTTATTTACTATTTTTCTATTAATATTATTAAAAGAACTTGTATCAATAGGGATTATTTGTATGAATTTGACGGGCATCTTATCAACACATTACCGCCACTGTTCTTTTCTACCCTCTTTAGGGCTTCGTTCACGTTCTACCGTAACATGACCATTTTCAACATTAAGACATGATCCCCTGAGTGAACCATTCCCCCCCTAAGTCCCCCGTGAAATTCACCACTTCCTCAACAAGGTAGGTATTTAGTTTATCTGTTTTTCAAAACAGATAAATGTCTAGTAATTATCTTACATAATTGCATCGGTCCTTCCTTGCTCTCTTAAACTACCAAGTACTATGACATCTGTCAACGCTATTCTAATCCCTCACCCTATAGCTTATACTCATGCTGAGCACACATAAAAAAAGATGGCCTCTTAGATCAGAGACCATCTTTTTTATTTAACTTTTGTGAATTGTAGTGGGAAGTTTCTGTTTTATCACACTAAAATAAACCAGTAATCTGCCCATTATCATCAATATCAATTCTTTCAGCCGCTGGTTCTTTCGGCAGCCCTGGCATTGTCATAATATTTCCACTCTTAGCTACCGCAAATCCTGCCCCAGCAGAAATTTTTATTTCTTTTATAGTAATGTTGAAATCTTTGGGTCTTCCCATAAGTTTAGGATCATCAGAGAATGAAAATTGCGTTTTAGCCATACATACTGGAACACGATCTAATCCTCGTTTTTCTAATCCTCTAATATTTCTCTTAGCTTGAGGAGTAAATTCAACTCCAGAAGCACCATAAATTTCTTTCGCGATTGTTTCTATCTTTTCCGGTATTGACTTATCTGTATCATACAAGGTTCTAAAGTTAGAAACTTCATTTTCAACAATGTCTATAACTTCTTTAGCTAATTCTTCACCACCTTCGCCACCTTTAGTGAACACTTCACTTAAAGCAACACGATAACCTTTTTCCTGGCATTTCTTAATTAATAAATCAAGTTCTTTTTCTGTGTCAGTTGGGAAACGATTCACAGCAACAACTGCAGGAACCCCAAACTTACTTACATTTTCTAAATGTTTTTCAAGGTTTTCAACCCCTTTTTCAAGTGCCTCTAGGTTCTCTTCTTTAAGATCATCTTTAGAAACTCCACCGTGCATTTTTAAGGCTCTAACAGTAGCAACTACTACTGATGCTTTAGGTTTAAGTCCTGAAAATCTACACTTAATATTGAAAAACTTCTCAGCACCTAAATCAGCTCCAAAACCAGCTTCTGTTACAAGATAATCAGAAAGTTTAACACCCATTTGTGTTGCCATCACTGAGTTACAACCGTGAGCAATGTTAGCAAAAGGTCCACCATGTACAAAAGCTGGAACATTTTCATAAGTCTGGACTAAATTAGGTTTAATTGCCTCTTTTAATAGTACAGCTAATGACCCCTGCATTTTTAAATCCGCAACAGTTATTGGTTCTCTATCTTTAGTGTATCCTATGATGATTTTAGATAATCTTTCTTTTAAGTCTTTAATATCAACTGCTAAACAAAGGATGGCCATAATTTCACTAGCAACTGTTATATCAAACCCATCTTCTCTTGGGAAACCATTCGTTCTTCCGCCTAAACTAACTAATGTATTTCTTAGAGCTCTATCGTTAAGATCTACTACTCGACGCCAGCTCACTCTTCTTACATCTAAATTTAAATCATTGCCATGATGTACATGATTATCGATTGCCGCTGCAAGTAGATTATGTGCGGTAGTAATAGCATGAATATCTCCAGTAAAGTGCAGGTTAATATCTTCCATAGGTACAGTTTGAGAATATCCGCCTCCAGCAGCTCCTCCTTTTACTCCAAAGCTTGGACCTAAAGAAGGTTCTCTAAGTGCAACCATAGATTTTTTTCCAAGTTTCTTTAAAGCTTGACCTAACCCTACAGTAATTGTTGACTTACCTTCACCAGCAGGAGTAGGACTAATTGCAGTCACTAGGATCAGGTTACCATCTTGTTCCTCTTTCAGTCTTTGCCAAGCTGTAAAAGATATCTTTGCTTTATAATCCCCGTACAACTCAATTTCTTCGTCTTTAATTCCTAAGTCGTAAGCAATGTCTCTAATAGGTTTCATAGGAGCTTCTTGTGCAATCTGAATATCACTTTTCATACATTAACCCTCCTTTATAGTTTCTGGCAAAAAAGTACCAATTTTGCCACTATTTTATATTTATTCTATATAAAAATTTTTTTTCCTGTTTCTCTTCATTATTTATTATTAGAAAAATAAAGAATAAAAAGGGACTGTCCCAAACATATATGCTCTACTCTCCACTTCGACCTTTCTTTTTGAAGAGAGCTTTTTTCCATGGTGACGATCTTTTTTATAGTTTTGACTTTTTTGTGAATTTTCGGTTTTTAATCTTCCTCTAAACGTGATTCCAGTTTATCTGCGGTATTTTTAAGTCATCACTATTTATCTGACCTGCTTCTCCTAACTCGTCTAAATCTTTATCTCCATAAAGTTCAATTTCATAAACGTTTTCGGAATCTATTTTTTCTAATAATTTTCTTATTTTGGCTTGTAAATCAGCTTCATAACAATCAGTAGATTTCTTCCATACAACGCTATAGGATTTGCATCACCTCTATTTTTGTTCCATCTAAAAAGTAATTCTCTAATTTTAGGTAACCTCTTGTACAAAAACTCTATTACTGATGTAAGTACTTCATCTATTACATGTTTCATTCGTTCTGATCTAAAGCTAGAATCAGGTTTTATCGTACTGCTATCCACATAAAAGGTAATTGTTCTCTAACTGCTTTTGCTCTTTACCTTGAAGTATAATACATGATTCTTTGCTTGTTTTTTATATTCATTTAAATAAAAAGGGGCTTTAATCCCAAAAGCTTTTACTTTTGGAACAGCCCCTTTTTATTCTTTAACTGTGTATTTTTTTCTTTGAAGTACCACCAATATGGTTTACAATCACTCTACCGATAATTACAGTTACTACTATAGCAATGATTATCTCTGGGATTCCGTGAGTCAGTAATATTATATAAGCACCTTCTACTGGAATATACCCTCGTATTGAAGCTAATATCAATACACCCACAGTATTAATTATAGTTCCAATAAATGCCCCTATTGAAATAGAGAAATTTTGTGATCGAAAGATTTTCTTTGTAAGCTGCATAAAGTAATAAGCTCCCGGACCGATTAGTAATCTTGGTAAAATAGCTATTACAGGATCACCAAAAAACTGTCCTCCCCTTATGAAGCTAGTTAAACCAAAGATACCACCAACTACTCCTCCAACTATAGGTCCTTCTAATATCCCAGCAATAATGACTGGTATATGCATTGTGGTTACAGCACCAGCAGGTGTCGGTACAGGCACAAACCCCAAGGGAGTAAGGCTCATCACAATACATAAGGCAGCTAAAATACCACCAATAGTTAGCTTCCTAGTATTCAATAAGTCCACCTCCGTTCCAGCTTCCTAAAAGGAATGCCGGACATTTCGTAGAATTTAAAACACATTTTTGTAATCCAACTATTATCCCAGCCAAAGGTCTAGGTAATAGCTCACCTCTTAATAAATCTATTCCTCATCTTTATTTTTGTTTCGATAGTCAATCTTAACATTAATATCATCAGAGTCTTTCTGTCCAGTATGTTCATCTTTAAAGTCTATAGTATCTTTTTTATCTTCTTGTTCTTCAGCTAATAAGTCTAACTCTTCTGAGCTCTCCTCCATGGGAGGTAGTTCCTCACCTTCCATTAAGAGCTTTACTTCCTTTGCTGTGAGAGTTTCTCTTTCCATTAATGCTTGAGCAATATTTTCAAGTACATCAGCATTTTCTCTAAGAATATTTTCAGCCTTTTCATACGCTGTTTCAACCATTGTACTAATTTCTTTATCAATTGCATATGCAATGTTTTCACTGTAATCTTTGTCTCTAGCTATATCTCGACCTAAAAAGACTTGATCTTGCTTACTACCTAAGGTAATAGGTCCTAAATTATCACTCATTCCGTACTCCATAATCATTTGCCTAACTATAGTGGTTGATCTTTCTAGATCATTCTGAGCCCCTGTACTGATTTCATCAAGAGTTAGCTGCTCAGCTACTCTTCCTCCAAGTAATGTACTTACCCGTTCTAAAAGTTCAGTTTTCGTCATAAAATATCTATCTTCTTCTGGTAGCATTAATGTGAAACCACCAGCTCCTCCACGAGGGATAATAGACACCTTATGCACTGGGTCTGTATGGGGGAGCAGATACCCTACTATAGCGTGACCTGCTTCATGATAAGCAACAATTTTCTTCTCGAATTCACTTATAACACGGCTCTTTTTCTCAGTACCTGCCATCACACGATCTATGGCTCCTTCGAGTTCTTTCATACTAATTTTCTTTTTGTTCTTCCTAGCGGCATAAATTGCAGCTTCATTAATTAGGTTCTCAATGTCAGCACCAGTGAACCCAGGAGTCCGTCTAGCTATCACATCCATATCTACAGTATCTTCTAAAGGCTTATTTCGTGCATGTACCTTTAAAATTTCTGATCTTCCCTTTAAATCAGGTGCATTAACTGTTATCTGTCTATCGAATCTTCCAGGACGTAATAAAGCAGGGTCTAAGATGTCAGAACGGTTTGTAGCTGCCATGATTATTATTCCTTCATTAACATCAAAACCATCCATCTCAACAAGTAATTGGTTAAGAGTTTGTTCTCTTTCATCATGACTTCCACCTAATCCAGCACCTCTTTGTCGCCCGACAGCATCAATCTCATCAATAAAAACAATGCAAGGTGAATTCTTCTTAGCGTTTTCAAATAAATCACGAACACGAGAAGCACCTACACCAACAAACATTTCAACAAAGTCTGAACCACTGATACTAAAGAAAGGTACACCAGCTTCACCAGCAACAGCTCTTCCTAGTAGGGTTTTACCCGTCCCTGGTGGACCTACAAGTAAGACACCTTTAGGAATCCTAGCCCCTAGGTCAATAAACTTTTGTGGTTCCTTTAAGAATGTCACAACTTCGACAAGTTCTTCTTTTTCTTCATCTGAACCTGCTACATCGTCAAAGCTAACATTAGTCTTCTGTTCTCCTTCATGAAGCTTAGCTTTGCTCTTCCCAAAGTTCATCATTCGACCGCCGCCACCTTGGGATTGCTGCATAAAAAAGAAGAATATGGCTATAATTAACACAAATGGGATTATATACGTAAATAACGATGCCCACCATGGGGGACCTGGTGGTTCATGACCCATTGTATCAACATTGTTTGCTAATAACCTTGGTACTAATTCCGGATCACCGGGATCCCTTGTTACAAATTCTGTCCCGTCCTCTAAAGTTCCTTCAATTTCACCATCTGTGATATCTACGTCCTTAATATTTCCTTCTTCTACATGCTCAACAAATTTATTGTAAAGGATTTCTTCTTGTGCCTCTGGTCCCTGGGTAATTTGTTGATAAATACCGACTACAATCATTAAAATAAGTAGATATAAAACAGCCTGTCTTGTGAAGCGATTCAACTAGAGCCCTCCTCTCTTATCAAACACATTTCAACAAATATACATCATAATATTATAACACAGGTATAATATTAAAACAACTCATATCTACCAAATGTTATTCATCACTTTTAATATAAACTCCAGGTAAGTTTCTATAGTATTCGGCAAAATCTAACCCGTAACCAATTACAAACTCATCTGGAATTTCAAAGCCCACATAATCAGCCTTCATATCAACTTCCCTTCTTTCCGGTTTATCTAAAAGTGTGCATACCTTAAGTGATGCAGGTTTTCTTGTAGATAAAGTTTTCATAAGGTAGTTTAGAGTTAATCCTGTATCGATGATATCTTCTACAATTACTACATGCTTGCCTTCAATGCTACAATCTAGATCTTTTAAGATTCTAATAATACCACTTGACTCGGTACTTGCTCCATAACTAGACACAGCTAAAAATTCCACTGTACTTGGAACAGTCACTTCTCTTAATAGATCAGCTGTAAAAACAAAAGAACCCTTAAGTACGCAAATTGCAAGAATTTCCTCACCCTTATAATCTTCAGATATTTGCTTTCCAAGCTCCTTCACTTTATTTTGAATTTCTTTTTTACTTATTAATTCTTTTAAATTTTCTTGTTCCATATTATTTCCTCCTTTACCCCTCTTCGTTATTCATAACTTCTAAATATAATATTTTCTTTGTCTTAGAGGTGACCCTAAACTTATGATTAATCCGATATCCAACAACCCATAAAACTTGATCATCTAAAGTTACTAAAGGTAGCTTATCTCTATACGCTTTAGGCACTTTATTGTCAATTAAAAAATCCTTTAATTTTTTATTATTAGTCATTCCTAAAGGAATTAACCTGTCTCCTGGTTTTCTACTTCTAATTATAAGAGCTGAATTAATACATTCATAATCAAGATATGCTTTTTTTTGATTCTTATTCTTGATATTATCATTATTTCCATTAAATTCACTAATATCCTTAATTTCTGCATAAATCCATTCATCTGTAAGTGGCCAATACGTCCAACCATTTAAGATAAGATTTTTTTGAATCATATCTTCTGTTTTTATATGTGACAATGGTTTGATTTTAAGAGTTTTCCCGTAAGTAGTCACATCCAAAAATGCAGATAATTTTCCAGGTAAACTAATATATTTACCTGTGTTTCCACTCTCTACAGTTTCAAGTAAAAGGTCAATATGATGCTTCGTGACATCGTGTTTGTTGTGAGCGCCAATAAGGTTTAAAGCAAGACGCACCCCTTTTATTAAAGTTCGCCTTAGAATAGGTTTTAGAGCGCTAACTAGTTCACTTACTTTCAAAGCAACTACTGTTTCTTCAGAATCTATTAATGCATCATTAAATTTATTTTGAGCTTTTTTATCTAAATAGTTATCTTCTTCTTCCAAAATCTCCATAGTCTCAAAAATTCTTTCTGGTAATTGTGGGTTAATATTAGTCAAAAGAGGGACAACTTCGTGCCTAATTTTATTTCTTTGATAATTTGTTTCCTCATTAGTAGGATCAGTTTGAAACGTTAAATTAAGTTTATTTAAATAATCAATAATTTCTTCTTTTGTTACATTTAAAAGAGGCCTTATTATTTCGATTTCTTCAGTTAAAAAACGTTTCACAGGAATCCCTGATAAGCCTTGAGTTCCTGTTCCTCGTAGTAACCTTAATAAAAACGTCTCTACTTGATCGTCTTTGTGATGTGCTAATGCGATTTTATTTGCACCTAACTTTTCGGCTACATACTCAAAAAATTGATAACGTTTAATTCTAGCCCCCTGTTGGGAGGATAGTTTATTTTCTTTAATATATTTTGTCACATCCCACTTTTCCTCCACAATAGGAAGCTTATATTGTTTAGCTAAATTTCGCACGAATAAAGCATCTTCTTGAGCTGATTTTTCCCTGAATCCATGGTTTAAATGAGCAATATATATGTTACATAAGAGTTCTTTAGAGAGCACATATAACACATGAAGGAGGGCTACCGAATCAGGCCCTCCCGAAACTCCCACAACAACATTGTCATCTTTTCTAATTAGCTCATTTACAGTAATGAATTTTTTTATTCGCCTTTTCATATGTAACCCCTCAAGACACTAAATTTATTTCTTAATCGATACATAATTAGTTCGTCATCACTTTATGAAATCCTGCTAATATCATAATAATTTATTGTTGCAGCTTTATTAGAGTTTTTAGAAACAACCTTACTAACCAAAATTGTTATGTCATCAGGCACTTCACCGTAATACCTTCGCTTCACTTTATCCATTAACGCATCCGCCATCACTTGGGGGTGTCCAGGCTGCAATTCAGAAATAGCCTTTTCTAACCAACGATCCCCTTCTTCTGCATCATAAATACCATCACTAACTAAAACAATATAGTCACCATGATTCAATTTCTGTGAGATTGTTTTTGGCTCTACTTTATCAATTATCCCTGCAGGTAGTGCACCTGTACTTACTCGTTCTACCTGTAAATCTTTTGTTAAAACATAGGAAGAAACAGCGCCAGCCTTATAAAACTCTCCACTACCAGTATAAAGGTCAACTAGAGCTAAATCAACAGTAGCAAAGCTTTCATCGCGATTTTTTATGGAAAGAAGAGAATTTGCAGACTTAATTACTAGGTCTTTATCTAGCCCAAAATTAAGCATTTTCGATATTAGATCTATTGTTTCCCTACTTTCTTGGTTAGCTTTAAAACCTGAACCCATTCCATCACTTAATAATAGAAGATGTTCTCCTGTAGTTAAAGTCTTTGAAATATAATTATCTCCTGATAAAGATTCACCTTCTTTCGTTGCCTGACAACTTCCGGATACTATATAATAATTAAGCTCTGGTCTTAACCGTAACAAGCAATTATCTTCATTATAAGAACAATCCCAGTTATTTATTGCTACTTTTCTTCCTAAAGTTTCTGTAGCGAGTATGGAGAGGTGTTCTCCTTGGCACTGTCCACACTTACATTGTGGCACTACAACTTCAATCTGTAAGTCATTTAATGATTTTGAAATTATATTTATTGCATTAAAATTATAACCATGTTCCTTAAGCTTTGTTTTGAATTTCTCTTCTAGTTCTTCGTCTTGCGAATCTTCAATACTTTTTTGCTTTGATAGATTTTTCAATACATTCCCGATACCTTTAAGCTGTTGTGCTAAAAATCTTTTTTCTTCTTCTGTTTTTTCTCTTTGTTTTAAATATGAATACTGCCGTTTAAAAACATTTTCCATGTTACTTATTAACATATTTGGCCTAATACAATTTTTCGTGAGATATAATGGTAAATCTTCTTGTGTTAGCTTTTTATTTTTGTCTAGACCACTTACAATATTAAGAAAGTTTTTGTATGTTATAAAAAAATATTCCTCCCAGCAATTTTCCATCTTTGAACAAGTTCCACATACTTTTTCAGCAGCCGTTTGAACAAACTCTTCTAATTGACTCTCTTGCCTATCATTATTATGGTCTCTTACACCAAAGATATCAGCAATTTCGCAAAATAGATCAGCGAACTCATCCATTTTATAATTAACGATTTGTTTAGATTTCTCTTGCTCCACACTTCCGTCGATATCATCTATTATATCCGGAAAATATGTTTTGTAAACTTTTTTAGGTATTGCTAAAAACACCCCAGTGGCAATAACCACTTCAGATAAATATGTTACAATGAGATATGGCTCACCAAGATAAAAAGTCATTAAGAAATTTGAGAACACAAAGGCTGTTGCTGTAAGCAGTTTCCCGAACTCTCTAAAAATACCAGATCCTAGCCCACCAAAAGCTAAAGCCCCTATACTTAAATAACTTAAACTATTGAAGCTAATAATAGTACCAAATAAGGTTCCTATAGCAGCACCTTTCCCTCCTCCATAATTAAACCCTACTATTAAAACTAATATCATCCCAAGAAGACGCTGAACTGATAACGATACTATGTAAAGTCCATGAATTCCTAAAAATACAGCAGCTATTAAAATAGAGATACTTATCATATCTTCCTTATTTTGTAGATTAATTAAATTGTTTCTTTCAAAAAAACTTACTGCAGGAGAGAATAATATACTAAACAACAAAGCCAGTACACCTTCAAACATAATTGGAAGTACCTCTAGTGTTCCCACTCTAACATATTCTTGATATATAATATTTAGAATACAATAAGTAGTAATTAATATAGTAATCCTTGTCCAAACAGAATTTGTTAAATTACTTTTCTCTAATAATTGAAAAATTGCTATAGGTACTAAAAGAATAAAAGCTTCTAATAAACCTTGAGTCAAAAAAAATCCAGTAATTGTTCCTGTTAGTGCTATACTAAACTTGCTAGATTGTTCCTTTTTTAATGAGATAAGAAAAGCTAATGCTAAGGGAGCTAACCCTCCCCTTATTTCTGTTCTCGTTAATAGTAAAGCAGAAAAAAAGTAAAAAGCCAAAGTTATAACATAATACATAGATATTTGAATCTTAAAACCTGTTAATTTCCTACCTATAGCTGTTAATATATCTACTATCTTTTTTCTAGAAACTGTGTTCTTCTCATACGTTCTTTGGTAAGGTTTAACAGTATCTGTGTTGTATGAGTTCATATAACCCTCACCCCTATTTTTAAAAGTTAGTCACGTATCAATCATTATAAAGGGTAGGGTTTAGGAATAATGTCAAAACATAAGGGTCGTCTAATTTTTTTTATCGACATTAACCGCTAGAATCGAGTGAGGAGGTAGATAATTAATTTATTTATCTACCGACCTCCCACATCACCAAAAGCGTAACCGCTATTACGTTTTTTCTCATTTTCTTGAAGATGGTACTTAATTTGATCTAATACTTCATCGGTTAATTTTACTTTACTGCGGTTGTTAGTAGCATATCTTGGTTTTTCCTCTATACTTTGAACTAATTCCTCACTTTGGTCTTTCCCATTTGAAAGTTCAGCTCTATTTGCCTCGTATTCTTTAATGTATTTCCTGACTGCTTTTCTATCAACCCCGATTTCTCGATGAATTGCCCTATGTGATTTGCCACCAATGAGAGGGAAGTTACCGTTCTTAACAGGGGAGGTCTTACGGGGGGGGTTGCCGACAAGAGGGTTTAACCAATAACCCACAGCGACAAATCGTGCAGTGATGCATGGTTGAACCGTAAGAAGTCAGCAGAGGTCATAGTACCGGAGACGGGAAGGGCCAAACAATGGTAGTCTTTTAAACTAGAGAGAAGGTGAGATAGTGCAAAGAGAGCAGAAAACTGTGAAAACAGGCTACCCTTGCGAGGGTATGGTGGAACCAGAGACAGATAACAATTCAAAAGAATTTAAAATATCACTACAGGCTGGTCAGGTTATTTTGCCATTGCAGAAATGAAGAATAGAATTACTGTCTTTAACGAATGGATAAGGCGTAGAATTGAATGTACTTGTGGAAGCAGAGGAAGAAAATAAGTGCGAGGCTTAAGAACCTCAGACGTTGGAATAACCAAAGAAAAATCCTGGAAAAAGGCGGGCACTCGGAAAGGCTATTGGCGGATAGCCAATAGCGGATATTATCAAGGTCATTAACGAAAGATACGAGGTACTACACTCAAATCATTGAACCGCCAAGTACCCAACCATTGGCTACACAACAGTATGTAAACGATCATTAGAAAAAAATATAGAAAGTCTTACATAAAGCAAAGTTATTCCCCCGGCCAAGTTTGTGAATTTGACTGGGGAGATGTAAAACTAACCATCGATGGCAAGCCTATAACATTACAGCTAGCAGTGTTCACAAGTGCCCTTGGTAATTACAGGTATGCCGTACTGTTTTACAATCAAAAAACAGAAAGTTTTCTACAAGCTCATGCAGTTTTCTTTGAACACCTTATAGGGAGTTACCATCAGTTAGTATACGATAACACTAGAGTAGCAGTTAAAAAATTTGTTGGCCTTTCAGAAAAAGAACCGACTGAATCACTATTAAAATTATCCCTATACTATGGCTTTGACTTTAGATTCTGTAACGCTAAATCTGGATGGGAGAAGGGCCATGTAGAGAGAAGTGTGGAGTATTGTCAGAAGAAAAGCTTTTAGCTTTCAAGATGAATTTGACTCTATTCTAAAAGCTCAAGAATACTTGGCCCAAGTTTGTGAACATCTAAACTCTAAGCCCCAGGCGGCAAACAATAATAAAAGTGCTCTAGAAATACTAGAGGAAGAAAGAGAGTTTTACTCCCTCACCTCCCTCCGTATGATTCAGCACGGACTGCTGAACTTAGAGTAGACAAATACTCTACTGTCTGTATTGATAATTGTCACTATTCTGTACCTGATCGGTATGTGGGGGAATTTATTTTTGCCAAAATTTATCCTAAACACATTAAGTGCTACTATAATAGCCGGTTAATGGCAGAGTACCAAATGAGATATCTAATGAAAAGATTCAGGTTCTCTGTAACCGAAATGAGGAATTAGAAATTCCTAAAAACGAAACAGTTACAGAAATTAGATCAAAAAATACATTATCATCCTATGATCAGCTT